>CAVEJA010000197.1:0-3626 GCA_963615745.1 Duodenibacillus sp. | reverse complement strand
GAGTGGGCTTGGCGGCTCCACAGATAGGCAAAGCCATACGTGTAGTCGTTATCGATTTGGATGTCATCTCGGATGATATGCCCGAATACAAAGGCTACCGCCACGCCTTTTACAACGCCCATATCGTAGAAGTCAGCGAAGAAACAAGCACCATCAGCGAAGGTTGTCTGAGCCTGCCAGGAATCTCGGAGGAGGTAACCCGTCCCAGCAAGATACGGGTCACCTATTACGATGACCACTTCGAGTACCATGATGAATGGGTAGACGGATATTTGGCACGCGTCATGGAACATGAGTTCGACCATTTGGAAGGACACGTGTTTATTGACCGCATATCTCCTTTCCGAAGAAAGATGAACTTCAGCAAGATAAACAGCTTCCTGAAAGGGAAAGCCCGATGCTCATACAAGGTAAAAACAGTCAAAAAGGCTTGAGAAAATCGTTAGTCATCCTCTGCATCCTGCTATTACTGCCATTTAAGTGTCTTTCCCAAACCAACACTAACGGCGTAATCACAATAGGGCGCAACGCGCTCTACTATGAGGACTATGCGCTTTCCATCCAATATTTCAATCAAGCCATCCAGGCAAAGCCCTATTTATACGAGCCATACTTCTACCGGGCTATCGCCAAATACTATTTGGGAGATTTCTACGGGGCAATAGAAGACTGCAACCTGTCTATTGAAAGAGACCCCTTCATAGATGACACCTACAAACTCCGCGCTATCAATTTCATCATGACGGAGCAATACAGCAAGGCGGTCGCAGACTATCGGAAACTGCTCGGCATGGAAGTTGAAAACAAGGACATCTGGTCCAACATGATCCTCTGCGAGACACAGCTGGACAGCTTTTCCGTAGCAGACAAAATGCTGGACACGATGATCAGCAAATGGCCGAAATATACCAGATGCTACATTCTCAAGGCTCAAATAGCCATTCAGAACAAAGACACCCTGTCCGCGGAAAAAATGCTGGACCGCGCTCTGGACATCAGTCCCCACGAGGTAGACGCCTGGAGTGCCAAAGCCCAACTCCTGCTCCAACAAAACCTCTACCCCGAAGCCGAAGAAGCATACAACAAAGCCATCCTGCAAAAGCCCAAAGAATCGGGATTCTACCTGAACCGCGCCCTCGCACGCTACAAACAGAACAATCTGAGAGGGGCAATGGAGGACTACGACATCTCTCTGGATATAGATCCGGACAATTATCTGGGGCATTACAACCGCGGATTGCTGAAGATGCAGGTGGGAGAAAACAACGAGGCCATCAAAGATTTCGATTTCGTACTGAAAAAAGAGCCCAACGACCGACTTGCTCTCTTCAACCGGGCAACCCTCTCCGAACTGACAGGAAATTACAGGACAGCCATCAGGGACTATACCACCGTGCTTGAGCAATACCCAAACTTTCTGACCGGATATGAAAACAGGGCAAGATGCTACCGGGCTTTGGGACAAAACAAGCAAGCGTTAGCCGACGAAAGGAGAGTGTGCATCGCCCAACTGGACGAGATGTTCGGCACGAAGAAAAACCACAACAAATACACACGCAAACAAAAAGAGCAGGACATTGACGATTATAAGAAACTCGTAGTCGATAACGACGAGGACAACCTCGCCAAATTCTACTCCAGCGACTACCGGGGACGCATACAGAACCGTGATGTCGCCGTTGCACCACAGCCCATGTTCTTCCTTACCTTCAACAGGGAGACAAACGGACTTTCCACCAGATACAATTACGCCGCGTTTGTGGAAAGCATCAATGTCACCAAAGAATTGCTTTACCCTCTGTATCTCTCAACAAGAGAATCCTCCACCTCCATTACAGACTATGAGGAAATCCATGCCGCCGATGCCATTCTTCAGAAGGAAATCGCAGAAAATAAGCATTCCGTTGTACCCAGATTCTACCACGCCATCTATCTGTTCGCAGAACGCAACTACGAAGAGGCTCTGGAAAACCTGGACAAGGTGCTTGAACAAGCTCCCAACCACATAGGCGCACTTTTCCTGCGTGCTACAATAAAAGAGCATCAGGTGAACATAGCAAGCCGGACACAGCAGAATGCGAATACCGCCCTCCCCCAAAAGCCGGAATATGACATTCTGATCCAAGCAGCCATCAAGGATTTGGACAAGGCTATTGAGGCAGATGACTCTTGTCCCTACATATATTATAATAGAGGATGCCTCTATGCCAAGATGAAAAACAGCCAGCGAGCCGTTGAGGATTTCAACACCGCCATCCTGTTAAACAAAGACTTGGGAGAAGCCTATTACAACCGCGGACTTCTACAAATAGAGATGGGGAAAATGCAAGAGGGCATCGAGGATTTGAGTAAGGCGGGAGAAAACGGGCTATACTCCGCATACAGCCTTATCAAGCATTTCCGAAAGAAAAGCAAATAGGCAAATTGCACAGACTTTCCTTATCTCTTCCGGCAGAAAATACCTGCGTACAGGTCTGAGCAAACAAGAACTTACTTCTTTTCCGCTTTCTTTTGTGTCTTGGCGTTCTGCTTTTTGACCGTCCCGGAAGCCTTGTTTCTACCCTTGATCAACTGCAAGGTCTTTTGCAATTTCACGATTTCCCTGTCCTTTCTCTCCAATTCCTCTTCCTGGTTCTTGATTGTGGTCAGCAAAGGAGAGATTTCCTCGTTGTCCAAATCGGGATACATATTATTGACACGGGTAATGAAATCACCTATAATGTTCATATAATTGGTAAAAGCATCATAAGGAGAACCATAAATACACCGGTACGCATTTTCAGCACCCCTCTTTGTGGACATATATCGGAAATTATTGGTAGCCTGCAAGTAGTCCCAGTCCTGTTTCAAGCGGCGGTCGTTACATATCAACACCCTATCCGCCACACCATACAGTTTGCCACAGGCTTCCTGTTGCATCAGATTCCCCAGCCAGGGGCTCAAATCGCTCTCCTCGTCTACCCATGATATGGCATCAGGCACTTGTATCGATCCTACCGACTTCACGTTTTTACATATCTCGGAAGGCGTTGAGAAACTTATATTGCGTTTCATAGCCTCGGCAGGCAATGCTTTCAGAAAGTCCAGTATGTTGGAGGACAAAGGTTGGAACACACCCAAGGCACATAACTCCATGAATAAATTTATCACCTCCTCGTCTTCGGGAAGCTTGTCTATCCAATCCATATAGGTATCTGCGAACAAGGGATATTCCGACCAGTTGTAATCATTGAAGCGATAGCTTATATCCTCGGACAGCCGTCTGTCCCGAAGAAGCAGTTTCAGCTTGGAAGCATAGGCGCAATTATAGACAAAGTGGGGACTTTTCCAACCCAATATATGTTTTGCGCCTTCTGTAAGCATTCCCTTGAAGCCCATCTCGCTGACCATACGCCCTATCTCGTCACTGTATATAGAGCAGGAATTACGGAACACTTTGGGCTTTACTCCGAACAAACCCTCGACTTTATCACACAAATGCCTGACTTCCTCTCTGAACACATTCTCTTTCATCAAGGAAGACAGCCCATGCGAATAGGGTTCTGCAACCAACTCGCAACACCCCGTTGCCACCAATTTCTGTATCAACTCTATGACTTGGGGAGCATGAAGCTCCAGGAGCTCAA
>CAVEJA010000196.1:0-2549 GCA_963615745.1 Duodenibacillus sp. | reverse complement strand
GAGTATGCTGCGGCCAAGTATAGCTTTCGCCGTATTTGGGAGATTTGAAATCCTTGTAATACTGGGTTATGCCCTCTCCTCTTACATCTTTATACTCGTCCACCGCATCCTGGCTCATGAAAGAAACAATGCTGGCACCGCCATTCGCACTCTCTATACAGCCTACAGGAATATTCAACGCCTTCTGCAACTGTCTTGCGAAGAAGAATCCCGTTGCGCTGAAGTGGACGGCACTGGCAGGGCCAGACACTTCCCATCCCTTATTCAGCACATCGTCCTGCGGCCGCTGGCTGTCCCCTCTGGGTACACGGAACAAACGCAATCCGTCATTTGCGGAATTGGCAATGGCTTCAGGGCCGCCAATCACCGCAGTACGGTAGTAACCGCCTAACTCCATCTGCATATTACTCTGACCGGAAGCCAGCCATACCTCGCCCATCAACAGATCATTCAGTTCTATCTTCTGACCATTCTGACTGATTTTCATAGAATATTTGGTGTAACTTGCCTTGGGGGTAGGTACTCTCAAGCTCCATTTACCGTCAGCATCCGCCACTGCGGAGACAGCCTTTCCCCAAGAAGGTTTCACAGTAACCTTCTTTCCTGCCGCTCCATAACCCCATACAGCCACATTAGTACACTGTTGGAGAACAGCGTGATCGCTGAACAAGGAGGGAACAGAGAGAGGACGCTCATACTTCTTTGTCTTTCCTGTGACAGCCCTGTACAATTCCTGGGCGATTCGTCCCGCGCCATTGGCATCAGGATGAACCCCGTCAGGGAAATATTTTGCATCGATGGAAGTGTACACATCCACGACAGAAACGTTTTCCTTCTGCGCCACTTCCTTTATAAAAGGAATAACTTTGTTGCGTATGGCATCATCATCATTCCCCCAAGCCTTGGAACTCACCTTGGTCGGAGTAAGCAGAATAATTTTCATTCGGGGATTGGACGATTTCAAATCCCTCACCATATCGGTCAGTCCCTGGGCAAAATGTCCCAGGTTTTTCTGATTGGAAACACGTGCGTCGTCGTGTCCCAGGAATACAGTCACCACATCAGGACGGCTGTCCTTCACCTTGCCGTAAGCACTGTTGTTCATATAGACATTCTTGCACGCCGTAGAAGCACATGCCCCGGACACGCCCCAGTTGTCTACCTCCCAGCTCTCACCGAGCATTCTCTGTAATGCGGACGGATAACTGTCCCTTTCGGGATGCCTCAGCCACGAACCTTTTGTGATACTGTTGCCTATACAGGCAATCCTTTGCACATCCTTTGCACCCACTACGACGAACATCATCATCAGGAATGCAATAGAAAAAATCCTTTTCATTGTCTAATTGATTATTTTGGAATTTCTTGTTTCAGATAGCAAAAATAAGGAATAAAGCCTGATTGTTGGCACATATTCCTCCGAAATCCCATATTTTCACCATCCGCATCGCCCTGTCGGCACCTCGAACCGTCCAAAACAAAGTGGAGAAAACAACAGCGACACGACTACACCGCCTTACTCTTTCTCCGGCACACAACCAAGGTCACTGCCAACAAAATCAGAAAAACACCAGACCAATCCCTCATGGTAAGCCTCTCTCCGAAGACAAGAACACCGAAGAAAATAGCGGTCAGCGGTTCCATAACCCCCAAGATAGCAGTAGGGGTAGGGCCTATATACTGGATGGCGCGGGCGGAACAGAAAAAAGAAACCGCCGTCGGAAACAACGCTATGGAAAAAGCGCACAGCCACATCAAGGGAGTGGACGGCATGGTCAGCGGAACTATTCCCGCAGCTATACGGACTACGAACAATAATGTGCCGAAAACCAGTACATAAAAGGTCAGTACCAGGGCGGAAATTTCTTTCAGATGCGTCTGATTCACGGCAATTATATATACCGCATAGGACAATGCCGAGAAGAACACCAACACCGTCCCCATCACACTCAGCGTTGCCCCGCTGGTCTGCTTGAACAAGAGAAATATCCCTCCCACAGCCATCAGAGTACATAAGCAGGTCTGCCATGTCAGTTTCTCCCTGAAAAAGACCGCCATTCCCAAAGCCACCATGACAGGGTACACAAACAACATCGTGGAAGCGATGCCGGCATCCATATAATGATAGCTTTGAAAGAGGAGCAGAGAGGATGCCGCCATCAGGATTCCCATTATAAAAGTCAGAAAAACATCCTTTTTGGGCAGGGTAAATGACCTTCTCTCTATCACCATTAGGCCCCCTATCAAAATGATAGCCAGCATATAGCGGAACAACAACACCGAGTCCGAATTCATTCCGCCTTGATACAGAGGCAAGGCGAAAAGCGGATTCATACCATAGGTAGAAGCCGCTATAACCCCAAGGAGGTAACCTTTCGTTCTTAATTTCATGATGCAAAATTACGGAGATTAAGCATACCGACATGAAACTTTGTGTCCGAATCCTTGCAATTTCAAATATTTGTTGTACTTTTGCACCGTGTTTGAAAAAAATGCCCAGATGGCGGAATCGGTAGACGCGCTGGTCTCAAACACCAGTGCCGCAAGGC
>CAVEJA010000195.1:0-7507 GCA_963615745.1 Duodenibacillus sp. | reverse complement strand
GATAACACGAGTGCGCACCATCTCTGCCAAGGAAGCGAAGCAACAGGAGGGAGAAGAGGGAGAAAACGACATTCGACTGGCGTTCGAACTGCGTTTCGTGCGTAGGCAGTACCCTTGTTATCAGCCGATAGATACAAACAAGATGGTGAGTTATACGTTTATTGACACAACATTTGACGAACTTGAAGAGCGTGTGATAAGCGACAAAATATAAAAACGAAGAGTTATGGCAAAGAAAGATATTCTTTATTCCGAGATAAAGTGGGATGCTATTGATTATACAAAAGTTACCAAAGTGGTTGATATATTTACTTTTTCCTCATGAACAATTATGCGTATTTCTTTGTATAGAAAATTGATGCGGTTTCACGATGGAAACATCCCTGTTAGGGAAAAATCGTATCTCCGCAAGATAGGGAATGGAATTGTGCGGTTTGGGAGTGGTAAACAGGGCGTTTATGATGCGTAACTCCCCGTTTTATGATTGTAAAACGGGGAGTTACGGACGGAAAAAGGCATAAAAAAATCCGTCAGTTCGAACTTTTGAACCGACGGATTGTGTGATTTTGGTGTGTTTCGGAGTTTGTTACATGTCTGTGTTGCCGGATTTGTTGTTAGCGGAAGTGGCGGTTTTCCTGAGTGTCGCGTCCAGATCCAGGATGCCGGAGGTCAGCTTGCCCGTGGCGAGGCAGCGCAGGCGTACTCCCTCTATGTTCTTTACGGTGGTGAACTCCTCCATTGCCGCTGCGCCCTTGGCTTGGTTGCGGATGCCTACGGAGAAGATGGCGAGGTGGTCTATCTCCACGCTGTATCCTTTCAGGAGCTGTTCCCTGATGCATTTCACCAGGTCAGTCAGCACGCCGAGGATGATGCCCTGCGAGAACGGGGAGTTGTGTCCGCTCATGTGCTTGCTCGGTTGTTCCAGTCCGAGTGTTTCTTCGATGACGGGTCGGACGTTGTAACGTTCGAGATTGCGTTTTGGGCTGCTTTTCTTTACGTTGTATCTGGTCATAACTTTAGAATTTGGATGTTTAGGTTAGTAACTTCCGGCTTCCCTCTCCGCGGACCGCGCGTCTTGTCCTGGGGAATTGGGTTGCCGGGTCATTGGCTTTCAATGACGGCGCAAAGGTATTTCCGTATCGAAAAAGCCGCTGTGCGATTCCGAATGTTGCGGAGACTTTTCGTGCCGTTCCGTGCGTTAATGCCTGCGAATGTCTGCCTTGGCTGTTCACGGTTGCTGCCAATTGTTGTAATTTTGCATCTGGAGAAAGTGTGTGTTCTGATTGTTTTTGCACTTGAATTTTAAAAGAAGGAATATGAAAAAGCATACAAGGGAGGAAGAGATGGCGGCTTTTGGCCGTGTACTGGATGTAATGGACACCTTGAGAGAGCGGTGCCCGTGGGACAGCAAGCAGACAAACAAATCCCTAAAGGCAAATACGATAGAGGAGGTGTTTGAGTTGTGTGATGCGTTGGAGCGGGAGGACAACAAGGATATTCGCAAAGAGCTGGGGGATGTGCTGATGCATGTTGTCTTTTATTCCATTTTTGCAAGGGAGAAAGGTGCCTTCGACATGGTGGATGTCTGTGACAGCTTGTGCGAGAAACTCAAGTTCCGGCATCCCCATATCTACGGTGATGTCACCGCTTCGACTGCCGAAAGCGTGGAAGACAACTGGGAGAAGATAAAGCAGAAGGAGAAAGACGGCAACAAATCCGTCCTGTCAGGTGTGCCGTCTGCCCTGCCGGCATTGATTAAGGCGTATAGAATACAGGACAAAGTCCGTCATGTGGGTTTTGACTGGGAAGAGAGAAGTCAGGTCTGGGGGAAAGTGAAGGAGGAAATCTCCGAATTTGAGGCGGAAGTAGAACAGATGGACGGAGACAAGGCGGAAGCGGAGTTTGGTGATGTCATATTCAGCCTTGTCAATGCCGCTCGTTTGTTCAAGATAAACCCGGACAATGCGTTGGAGAGGACAAACAGGAAGTTCATTTCCCGGTTCAATTATCTGGAAGAAAAACTAAAGACACAGGGAAAGACTTTCCAAGATGTGACCTTGGAAGAGATGGACAGGATATGGAATGAGGCGAAGTCAATGGAGAAACACTGACATCCCTGCTTAATGATACAAGGGTTGCGCTTGCAGATATTGGTCAATCCATTCATAGTATTCCCTCCATTCTTTTTCCATGAGAGGGCCTCCCTTCCTCATTTTTGAGATAATGGGGGTGCTCTTTTCTATGATGGTGTTTTCAACAGACAGTGTTTGTTGCAACAGTCCCGTGCCTTTCTTGTTGTTCAGCCGGGCGACATTGATGTAGTCGTGTCCGTTGCTGACATCGTATGGGAACAGCCGTTTCTTTAACGCCAGTCCTTTCTCTGCCATCCATGACTTTCCTTTGTGATCAGGAGCGAATGTCCGGGGAAACGGAGCTCCTTTCAAGAGGACAATAGGCACGCAGACTGTGGTAAGAGGGTAGCCTATGATGGTCCAGCCAATGGTATGGCTTGCCGGCTCTTTTTCCCGGACTCCCTGAATGAGGATGCTGGAGGATGTGATGTAGCGTGGGATATAATCTCTGAAAGGCATCATGGTGGTGTCTTCTGCGTTTTCAGGCAGAGAATTGCCCAGATCAATGTGGGTCATTCCGTGTTTCAGATAGCGTGGGATGCGGGTTGCCAGATACACGGCTTCCATATTGTTGTCGGCACAGGCTTTTTCCATAAATTCCTTGATGGCGGAGAAACGCTCGCTTCCCTGGTCTTTGGTTCTGTCACCGGTAAATCCGAAGTTGGTACGCATCAGGAAGCCTTGCGGGGCGGTGACCGGGTCGTTCGCATCGAACTTGGTGTACCCGTTGTTCCCCGTCTCATAATAGGCGCATCCCCCTTCGGCATCAATCACTCCAAAGTTCGTATTCACGCACAGAGGACGCTGCATGGTGTCAAGAAGGGTTTCAAAGTCTTTCAGCGTGGCGCATTTTCCCAAGGCTGCCCGCATCACCTCTCCTTCCCGCTCTCTTTTCATGTTCTTTTTGTTGAGATTGTAGTTGGCGGTGTTGATAATGGAGAATCCTCTCTCGTTGTAGCCTCCCCATATCTCATGGGCGAGGGTGTCTTTTGCGTTGGCTATGCCTGTGAAACGGTAGGTTTCTCCTTGCAGATCGACCAGAATATTGCTCAGAGTTCCTGTGTCGCGGTTCTTGAACAGCAGAGGTCTGCCGTCTTTGCTGGCTTTTCCAGAGACGAGAATGGAAGTGCAGGCAAGGCTCTTGGCTGCAAGAGCGGTTATCAGACAGATAATAAACAGTTTGTTTCTCATTCTTTTATGATTTTGGCAGGAGAACCGGCTGCTACCGCACCGGGAGGGACATCATGTGTAACCACAGCCCCGGCTCCGACAACCGCTCCCTCGCCGATGGTCACTCCCGGCAGAATACAGGCGTTTTCCCCGATCCAGACATTCTTATGGATGATTACAGGGCCTTTGGAGTGCAACTGGCGTGCGCGCGGCGGCAGTGCCAGACTTTTTTTGTCGGTATTTCCATGACTGTGGTCTGTAATAAGGACATTGCTTCCAAGCAGCACGTTGTCGCCAATGACGACTTTGTTGATGACCCCGATGTGTACACGGGAGTTGAAAGTGACATGGTTGCCGATAGTAAGCTCAGGATAGCTGTTGGCTTGTTTGATACATTCCATGCGTAATCCTTTCATTGAGCTGAAACCATTGCCGATAGTGATGTATCTTCCTCCGCAGACAAGGTCTGTTCCCTCAATGAAACACTTTTTCCCCATCCTCCTGACCTGATGCCTGAGACGGTTGGAAACAATGCGTGTATGCCCTTTTTTCACAAGCCGGGCGAGACTTTGAGGCCATATCAGAACGAGGAAATGGGTGAGTACAAAGGCGGTGATTTTCCATATCGGCTTGAGGATTTTCTTGAGCCAGTGGCTGATCATCTTCCAGGAGAAGAGGAAACGGAACGCAGACCATAGGATTCGGGCAGTCCCCAACCGCTTCTTCATGATTTTCCATGCCCCTTCCGTCTTGAAGTGGTTGGGCTTTCCCAATAGAACAAAGTTGAGGAAGTAGGGGAAGATAAAGTCGCTGATTTTGTTCTTTACAAGGAACAGCGTGTGTGTGGAGATTCCGTGTTCCTCGAATTCCTCGAAGATAGTGACCAGATGTTCCACGAATACTTGAAAGACATTGTAGCCTCCGTTGTTCTGCACCTCCACGCCAGAGTCGAAGAAAGGCAGATTGACCATGAGGTTTCTTTCTCCCCGAAGTGCCGCTTGGAGGTGGGCGGGAACTTGCGTGAGCCATGTGTCAAAGTATTTCTCCAAAGAGAGACTTTGTACATACTCTGTTCTGTCTATGTTTGAGCTCATGAAGGTAATCAGAACATTGATTTTGGAAAGGTATTCGTCCAAATCGTCAAACTCACGGAATGCTTGCCTGTCATGATTATGGAGACTGATATGTACCATTCCATAGTCGTTGCTTTCCAATTCCTCCAGCAGCTCATGCATGTGCATGGTTTGCAGATAGTCGTCGTCGCCCAACAGCCACACGTATTTCCCGCTTGCCTTGTGCAGACATTGCAGAAAGTTCCGGTTGGAGCCTATGTTCTCGCTGTTGCGGATGTAGGTGAATGGCAGCGAACCGCGGTATTCCTCCACGACAGCGGGGGTCGCGTCTGTGGAACAGTTGTCGGAGATGATGATTTCTATGCGTTCCAAATCCTTTTTTTGTATGGATAGCAGCCGCTTGAACTGCTCTTTCAGACAATGGGCGCGGTTGTAAGTAGGTATGCAAAGGGATAATACCTTTTGCTGGGGCGTATCATAGGAAAAACTCAGCTGTTGTGCCATAAGCGTTGTTTGGTTTTAAATATGTAGTAAGCCCAAGGCATGAGTGCCAGGGTGATAAGACAATATCCGCTGGTGATACCTTTCATTCCCCAGATATGCCCGATTCCCAGTGTGGAAACGCAGCATAGGATTCCCGTTACCACAGAATAGAGAAGGAAAGGCTCTTTCTTATGACAGCGCAGATAGGTTGCCCATGCCGTGATGAACTGGTTGGCAAACTCCGGGATCATCATAAGTACCAAAGGGAAATAGGGGAGAAAGCGGCTGGCAAGGTTGATGTCCGCTATACGTATATCGAAGTGGCGGAACACGAACAGCCCTCCAAGAAAAAGCAGAAGAAAGGCGGCATTGACAGAAACGGCTTGCCGGAGGGTGTTGTTGAAGAGATGATCCAACCGGGGGTACTGTTTTTTCTCAATCAAACCAGAGTAAACGGGGACTTTTGTGGAGGTCCAGTTGTAGGTGAAAGCCTGTATTCCGGTCAGGATAGTGAGCGTCATGCCCATCTGTCCTGCGGCGGCAGAACCGTCGGTTGCGAAAATGACGGGGTTGAACAGTTGGAAAATGAAGTATCCGCTAATCCAGCTTACCGCTATTTTCCATTGAAACGGGAATATCTCCTTGAAATAAGAGATATGGGTAGTGATGCGGGTACGGAGGATATTCCACATGATTTTGCCGAATGAGGTGAAGAGAAGGAAGTAGAGAGATACGATGACGTAGGTGATGTTACCAATGCTCAAGGCATAGAGTTTCGCTCCCAAGGCAAAACTGATCAGGACACTGAGCAGATAAAAAAGGTATTTGTAGAAGAAATATTTGGCTACTTCCTCGATTTTTCCCAAGCCTTGGAGGAAGGAAAATATTGGGGTAAGTATCAGGTTGAGCACGGTGGTAACACACAGAATGAGCCAAGGCACTTGCCACTGAATGGTATCGGAGCTGTTGTCAAAGTGATAGAAGAAGGAATATCCTCCTATCACCAAGGTGGCAAGCAGGATAATGGAGAAGAAGGAATACCATTTGATGCAGAACCGAAGCAGGGAGGCAAGTCGGGATTTGTAGAGTTCCTCTCCGTCCAGACGGGTGTCGCTCCATGTGAGATGGCATACATCATGGGCGGCATATTGGGTAATCACGGTGTTCATTCCCAGCTCGAAGAAAACCTGGATGGCGAGAATACTCTTGAAAGTGTAGTAATATCCTTGTTCTTCCCCGCTTAGACATTTGAGGATAAACAGGGCGGTAAGAAGTCCTCCCCCCGAAGATATGATCTGTCCCCCCGAGGTGTATGCGATGGATTTATCAATGCCTAATTTCTTAATTAGCCATAACATGACGAATACGCTTATCCGAACAGTTCTCTTGTCAGCAGAAGATGAGTGTGTTCTCTCAAATATTGCTGGTTTCCTGCCACATGCACATACTGGTCGTCAATCTCAATGCGGTGCATATAGGGGAATTCCGTAATAAGTTTCTCGCAATACAAGTCTGCCAATTGCTCCAGAATGGCGGACCCCAGTCCGCAACTCTTCTGATGCTCGTCCACAATGACGAAGTGCTTGTGCCTGTTTGCCAGCTGTGCGAGCAGGGCTTTGTTCATCGGTTTGATGAAAGGCACGCTGTAAACGGCGGCATCGATATGGTTCTCGTCCAGCCATTCTACCACATAATTCAAGATTGAGCCTGTGGCAAAGACTATGTGCGGGGATGTGGTCTCCTTGTAGCAGTGCGGGTCTCCCACATTGGGGAAGGTGTCTGCCGGAGGGAAAATCTGTTTCTCTCCGGCTTTTCCCAACCGTATATACATACTTCCTTGATAGGAACCGGCTAAATGGGCGATGGCTTTCGCCTCGGAAGGGTCGGAGGGGGAGCATACGGTCATGTTGGGAAGCGCGCGCATGATGCCTATATCCTCTGTGGCGTGATGGGACATCCCCTGGCTGCCATAGGCGAATCCAGCTCCTACCGATACTATCTTCACGTTTCCATTATAATATGTAATGTCGTTGCGTATCTGTTCCAGACATCTTAAAGTGGGGAAATTGCCTATGGAGTATATGAATACGTTGTAGCCCGCCATCGCCAGTCCCCCAGCCATGCCCGCCATATTCTGCTCGCAGATTCCTACGTTGCGGAAACGCTCTGGAAAGGCTTCTGCAAAAGGATTGACAACATTGTAGCCCAAGTCGCCTACCAACAGGAATATCCTGTCGTTTGTCCTTGCTTCCTCGACCAATTGATTGATAAATGCTGTTCTCATCTCAGTTCTTCCTTTGCCGCCGCCAACTCCTGTGCGTCGGGATTGTGGTAGTGCCATAGGAGTTTTCCCTCCATGAAACTCACTCCTTTCCCTTTTATCGTGTTGGCAATAATTACTGTGGGTTTGTCTTTCTCTTTTTTGAAAGTGTCAATCGCCTGTTCTATTTCCGCGAAATCGTGCCCGTCTATCTCTATAACGTTCCAACGGAAGTCTTCGAATTTCCGGGCAAGCGGCTCCAAGTCCAGAATATCGGAAACATTACCCATGCTTTGAATCTTGTTGTAGTCCACGATAAGGCACAGGTTTTCCATCCGATGATGTCCTGCGTACAGTATGGCTTCCCAATTGGAACCCTCGTCTAATTC
>CAVEJA010000194.1:0-3917 GCA_963615745.1 Duodenibacillus sp. | reverse complement strand
CGTCAATGGCATTGAGTATCGCCACCAGTTTTCCTGTCTTGTCTGTAATACTCAGTGTCTTCACGCCTTTTCCGCCACGGTTGGTCACACGGTAATCATCCACGGCACTGCGCTTTCCATATCCTTTCTCACTAACCACGAGAACGGTGTCCTTGGACAAATCATGGATGCAGACCATACCTACCACCTCGTCGCCTCCTTCGTCCAGAGATATTCCACGTACTCCTGTTGCCGTACGCCCCATTTCACGAATATGAGACTCGTTGAAACGGATGGCGCGTCCGTTCCTGTTGGCAATAATCAGCTCGTTATCGCCATTGGTCAGCACGACATCAACCACCTCGTCATCCTCTCTGATAGAGATAGCGATGACACCGTTGGTACGAGGACGGGAGTATTCCTCCAGACAAGTCTTCTTCACAACGCCCTGTTTGGTGCAGAATACCACATAATGGGACTTGCAGAAATCGGGATCGCCCAATTTGCGAATATTCAAACATACGCTGACGGAATCATCCGCATCGAGATTCAATACGTTCTGTATGGCACGCCCTTTGGTATTGCGCGCTCCCTCTGGTATATCATAGACTTTCAGCCAATAGCAACGCCCTTTCTTGGTAAAGAAAAGCATCGTATTGTGCATCTCGGCAGGGTATATGTTCTCTATAAAGTCAGAGTCACGGGTGCTGCTCAACTTGCTTCCAACCCCGCCTCTTCCCTGTGCGTGGAACTCTGCCAGAGGAGTACGTTTGATATATCCCAGATGGCTTAACGTGATAACGACGGGATCATTGGCATAGAAGTCCTCGGGATTGAAATTGTCATCGCCTCCGGGAACAATTTCGCTGCGGCGCGCATCACCCCATTTGTTCTTCACCTCAACAAGTTCTTCCTCAATAACCTGCTTGCAGAACTCATCCTCATTCAGAATACGGTTGTAGTACTCTATCTTTCTCTCCAGTTCCTCATATTCCGCATGGAGTTTGTCCTGCATCAGACCAGTGAGTTGCGCCAGACGCATATCGACAATAGCTTTGGCCTGCACCTCGTCAAAATCGAAACGCTTCATCAAGCCCTCGGTAGCCAGCTGCGGAGTTTTGGAGCTTTTGATAATCTGCACCACCTCATCAATGTTGTCACTGGCAACAATCAGGGCGTTCAATATATGCTGGCGGTCCAGAGCTTTCTTCAACTCGAACTTTGTCCTTCGGATAACCACCTCATAACGATGCTCGATAAAGTTTCTGATACAGTCTTTCAAGGAGAGCAACTTGGGACGGCCGTGAACAAGAGCGATACAGTTTACGCTGAAGCTGGTCTGCAAAGCCGTCATCTTAAACAACTTGTTCAATACGACATTGGCATTGGCATCCCTCTTTATATCCACAACAATACGCATACCATCACGGTCGCTCTCGTCGTTCACATTGCTGATACCGTCTATTCGTTTGTCTGTCACCAAATGAGCGATATCCTTTATCAACTCGGATTTGTTCACTCCATAAGGTATCTCGGTTACAATAATAGACTGGTGACCGTTTTTGTTCTCCTCTATCTCTGTACGGGAACGCAGGATTATACGACCGCGCCCGGTCTCATAGGCATCCTTCACACCTCCCAGACCATATATAAAAGCACCCGTAGGAAAGTCCGGGGCTTTCACATACTGCATCAGACCGCTGACCTCAATCTCGGGATTATGCAGATAGGCAATACTCGCATCAATGACTTCAGAGAGGTTATGCGTAGGAATATTCGTAGCCATACCCACGGCGATACCACTTCCGCCATTGACCAAAAGGCTTGGAATACGGGTGGGAAGAACACTCGGCTCCACCTCGTCGTTGGAGAAGTTCGGCACCATATCTACGGTGTCCTTCTCTATATCCTGCATCATCGCCTCTCCCAAGAGAGTAAGCCTGGCTTCCGTATAACGCATGGCGGCTGGAGAATCACCGTCCACACTTCCGAAGTTTCCCTGACCGTCTACCAGCGTATAACGCAAAGACCAATCCTGCGCCATACGAACCAGAGCACCATACACAGAAGAGTCGCCATGAGGATGGTATTTACCAAGAACCTCACCGACAATACGGGCACATTTCTTATAGGGTTGGGAGTGGACATTGTTCAACTTCATCATACCGTAAAGAATACGGCGGTGTACAGGTTTGAAACCGTCTCGCACATCAGGCAACGCACGAGCTACAATAACGGACATGGAGTAGTCAATGTACGACTTCTTCATCTCCTCACCTAACTCCACCTTTTTTATTGCTTCATCTAACGCCATATAATTTTGTTCTGTTGTTTATTCAAATCCAAAGGTACGGCTTTTATCCCAGAAATCCCGCCAAAAGCAGGAACTTTTTAGCGGGATTTCTGATTTTCGGGCGTTTTCAGACGATTTAAGCCTATGCGCATCTCTTTCCGACACCCTGCCGATACATCGTTCTCTTCTGCGCAAATCGAATATATGACACCCTTTACTTGAAATAGAATCTGTACACATTCGCACTGTTCGTAGACATCATCGCATGACCTCCATACATAAAGAAGCCTTCCGGTTCTTCAGGGAATCCATCTCCCAGCAAGTCTATGTCCGTCACCAGTTTCTTCTGTTTCAAATCCACGACACGCATATAGATGAAGTTGCAGCTCGGATAGCCCTGGGCAATATACAGTTTGGAATTCCAAATAAAGCCGCCCTGCATATTCAGCGCGCTAATATTCTTTCCTGCGGCATCAAATATCTCATACGACTCCTCTATATCAGAATCATTCAAATAGATTTCCTTTTTGCTCAAATCGTTTTTTGTGGCAAACTTCGTAATACGACAGTTCAGATAATTCGCCGCGCTGGAGCTGTTGTTTCTTGAATACGAATAGAAGTTACCCGTTTGAGGGTCTATCGTAAAATTGGCATTCCCAAGCGCATTAGAGTTGGTCGCCGCCGGCAAATACAAGGTCTGCACCACCTCCACCTTCAGCGAAGCGTACTCCGTACCCGCAGAATTCTTCGTAGGAATCAGCCGCAATACATTGACAAAGCACCTGTTGGTAGAGCTTGGCGCACGCTGACTGACATACAACAGAGGAAACGGGTCATTCTCATCATATTTGACAGTGCTAAAAGTACTCTGATTGCAATGATACAGCACAGAAGAGGAACTGCTGCTCACTGTTTCCGTATGCGGCGTCATGGTACATATACAAGCCGTCCGCATGGTTCTGAGATTATACATGACTATACTTGCCAGTTTGTCCGCAACCACGAACAGATAATCCCCGTATGCGGCACCACTCTGCCCTTTCTGACAATTGGAAGCGACCTTCTCGTATCCGTAACTCTCATTTCCATCCAAGGACACACGCTCTCCCGTATAGCCATGAGCCTGCACGCCATCAGGTATTCCAGAACTGACGAATTCCGTGATATACACAGTGTCCTGCCAATAGGCGGATACGGGCAAGGTAGAACCGATAAAAACGATGGAATCTATATCACTGGTTTTGATATTCACCCGTTTTCCATCCGTTTTCCTTATCTGCATCGCCTTGTTTTGCGCCCAGATTCCACTTGACACTGACCAACACATCGCCACCATTAAAAAGAGTATCAACTTTCTCATAAAAGGATTCTATTTGTCTTATTTATGCAAAAGTAACCAATTATATCGCATTTACGAGCCTAACACCCGACAAAAAAATACCCAAAGGCACAAATATCTTTGGAACACATGGTTGGCAAACAAACCTTTTCGCAATAGAAACAAAAGGTTTCCAACCGCTTGTTTCTCCTTAATTATATAGTGATGCTCTTTTATATCAGCCCAATCCGTTGAAAAATCCGTACCTTTGCACTGTAATTTAGCAAGAATACAAAGTTTATTTGACATGACGATGAACATTAAGAC
>CAVEJA010000193.1:0-5050 GCA_963615745.1 Duodenibacillus sp. | reverse complement strand
AATATGATTGTGTTGCAAAATTACGGAAAGATACGCTATTGGGCAAATTCCGTCCTGTTAAGGATTTTCGGAAATCCTTGCTTCCTGTTGCCGGTACACCTCTTCCACGGACAGTCCGGGATGGTCGTCGGTCTCGCAGTACCGCAGATGGGGAGGGCAGAGTGCCAGGCTCTCCTTGTTGAATTGGATGCCGAAACTGAGGCAAAGCCCGTTTCCCAGCAGTTGTGCGGCGAGTTGGGGCTTCCCGCGGAAGCCGTGTACGATGCGTTTCTGGGCGGTGCTGTTCCTCCTGTGGATTTCCAGGAGGTCGTTCCAGCAGCGCACGCAGTGTATGATGAGGGGTTTTTGCAGGCTGTCCGCCAGTTGCATCTGCATTTCGAGGTATTTCTTCTGCTTTTCCAGGGGAATCGTGCTGCGTTTGTCCAGTCCGCACTCCCCCACAGCCTTTATCTGCGGATGTGCGGCGAGGGCTTTCAGGTTCTGCCACGCCTTTTCCCAGTCTCCCTCGTATAGGGGGAAGATGCCGACGGAGTACATCTTGTCCGTCTTTGGGGAAAAGGTGTCCGGGCTTTCCAGAACGGACATGGGCAGATTGATGACTGCCGCACCTGGGGCGTTCTGGTTGTGGGTATGGATGTCCGGTAATGGCTCTTTCATGGCACGGGGTCGTAGCCGCTTCCGCCCCAGGGGTGGCAGCGCATCAGCCGTCGGAATGTCAGCCATCCTCCCTTGAGGATGCCGTACTTGAGGATGGCTTCCACGGCGTATTGGGAGCAGGTGGGGGTGAAACGGCATGAGGATGGCAGGAAAGGCGAGATGGCAAGCTGGTAGAAGCGGATGGGAAGAATGGCCGCCTTTCGCCACAAGGTGCGGATGGGGGATTTTTCCATGGGGATTATGCGTGGGGATGATACTTTCCGGCTATTTCTTGCAGCAGTTTCTGCATGCTGTCCGCCACCAACGTGCTTTTTACGGGATGTCCGCTGGTCCAGACAAACGCGATATGCAGCTTTTTCCCTTGCTCCTGGAGCGGGGCGAGCAGTGTCTGCTTGTGGAGGCGGTACGCCTCTCTCACCTGCCGCTTGGCGCGGTTTCGGTCTACGGCGTGCTTGAAGAGGCGTTTGGACACGCTGATGAGGACGGTTGCGGTGCTTTGCGCCGTGTCCGCCTCCCTGAAAATGGCACGCAGGGGAAACATCTTTACGGACTTGTTCTTGGATGCGAACAAGGCTTCGATGTCCCTTTTGGAGGTGAGGTGCTCTTTCTTGGAGAAGGTGAACTGGCGCATGGTGCGTTTCGGGTCATTGAAAAAGGCGGTTAGTGGAAAGGGTTTCCGCTAATCGCCTCCTTTTAAATATAGTATGTTATGGTGAGTATGGGTCGTGGGACGAGTAGCGTTTACTTGCTTTTTGCCTCTTTGGACAGATAGTTGTCTAAGGCTGTGATGATGGATGGGGCTTCGGGTGTGGGGGCTTGGAGATCGAGCCGGTAGCCTTCCTCCTCCACCGTTTCCGCTGCCGCCTTTCCCCAGCATGCGAATTTGGTCTCCCCCTGCTGGTAGTCGGGGAAGTTGTGCTTGATGGATTTCACGCCCGTCGGGGTGAAGAACACCACCATGTCATAGTCGAAAGGCACGGCTTTGTCCAGTGTGGAGCATACCGTGCGGAACATATTGCATTCCGTATGGTTCAGTTCCTTCTGGTCAAGCATGGCTTTGAAGTCGTTGTGATGGGCTTCGTTCTGGGGGAAGAGGAACTTCTCCTTCTTGTGTTTCACCATCAGCTCCATCAGCTCTTCCATCTTTCCCGTTCTGGCGAAGAAGATTTTGCGCTTGCGGTATTGGATGTATTTCTGGATATACAGGGCTATCTTCTCGGAGATGAAGAAGTATTTCATGTCGTCCGGGACGGTGACGCGCAGATCCTTGCACAGAGAGAAGAAATTGTCTATGGCATGGCGCGTGTTGAAAATGACGGCGGAATAGTCCAGAATGTTTATCCGTTGCGCGCGGAACTCCTTTTCAGAATATCTTTCCACGTGAACAAGTGGTCTGAATTCAAAATGAACGTTGTACTTTTCCTCTAAGTCGAAGTAGGGAGACTTGGGAGATGTCGGTGCGGGTTGTGATATAAGTACTTTCTTAATCATTTGAGAATGTGTCAGTCTTATATGTAATATTCATTAATATACACCAGTACTCTGAGAGCCAGAGCCAGGCTTCCGATTTCAAGCGTGCAAAAGTACAAAAATAAATGGATGCAGCCAAATTTGTAATTAAAAAAGAACTGTTTGGCTTTTAGGAGTATGAGTGCCTCGTACACGAGGAGAATAACCCCCATTGCCCAGAGAAAGGGAACGGGGGGCAGCTCGTGGTATACCGCAACCAGCGTGAGCGGGAACAGGCAGAGGGTCTTGATGATGGCAAGCAGGCAGCGGGTGTTGTTCCATTGTCCGAGTTCCTGCCGTGGGAAAAACGTCCAATTGACGATTCTGTACGCCATTCCTTTGAGGAGGTAGTAGCAGAGAATGATGCCGATGTCCGCCAGAATGAGCCGGTGCGGGGCGGTCGGCCCGGATGCCGTGGGCAGGAAGTACCCGGAATAGATGAAGAAGAGAATCCCCGTGAGGAGGCTGTTGAGGAGATGCACGTGTATGTGGCTCTTCAGCTCGTATTCATGGCTGAGGATAACGGTCTCTTCCCGGCTTTTCTTGTGGAGGATGTCCTTGATTCGCAGCCGGAACACGCGCATGGATTTGGCAGCGACGAAGGAGAAGAGGAAGAGACTGATGAGCAGCGCGGAGGTGATGAGCGCGTCGGAGCGCAGCGTGGGGGGTATCGGGTCGCCGGGGATTCCGGGGAGGCATACTTTCAGTTCCGGGTGCAGCCATTCGTTTCGGGAGAAGAATCCGTCCCGGTAGGAGGGGGCGGTTTCCTGTCCGGGGAGGTTGGCTTTCAGCCCCGGCAGTCCGAGTGTGTCGGGACGGGTGGAGGGCGGAAGCGTTATTTTCGGCTTGCAGTACAGCTGCACCACGGAGTCCTGCTGCCCGGGCGTTGCGTCGTGGGGCAGAAGCCTTATCGCCTGCTCGGGAGTGGCGGGTTTGTAGTATGTGGCGGTGGAATCGGCAAGCGGCATACGGAGCGTGTGGAACGGGTGGTGGGTTATCCTCTTGTTATCTTGGCGGAGACATCATTTTCGGGCAGCTCCATAAAAAGCCGCAGGGCTTCCTCCGGGGTGTCCGCGAATGAGATGATCCGGCTGCTGTCCCGGTGGACGAAGTTCTCCTCTATGCACTTTTCCCACCACGACTTCAGCGGGTCGTAGAAGCCGTTGGTGTTGAGAATGATGGTGGGATGGGAGTACAGATGCAGCTGGATGGAGGTGACGGTTTCCCATAGCTCCTCCATCGTTCCGCATCCTCCAGCCAGGGCTATCGTTCCGTCTGCCATGTTCCGCAGGGTCTGCTTCCGCTCCGCCATGTCTTGGGTGATGACGGTCTCCGTCAGTCCGTTGTGGCACCAGCCCAGATCCACCATGAACTGCGGGATGACCCCGGTCACTTCTCCCCCTTTCGCCAGACAGGTGTCGGAGAGCGCGCCCATCAGTCCCGTCTTGCCCGCGCCGTTGATGATGCGTATGCCGTTTTCGGCGCAGAGACTTGCCAGCCGCACAGCCGCCTCTTTATATATGGTAGGGATGCTGTCCGAGGAGGCGCAGTAGATACATACTTTCTTTCTCTTCATTTCGGGCTTAGAGATGGAATGTTTTCTTGATGTCGTCCACCCTGTCCAGCTTCTCCCAGGTGAAGAGTTCCACCTCGATGTCCTTCGGGCCGTTGTACATGCTGTCGAAATGCTTGACGACCACTTGCGGGGTGCGCCCCATGTGTCCGTAGGCTGCGGTCTCCTCGTAGATGGGTTTGCGCAGTTTCAGCTGCTGCTCTATGGCGTACGGGCGCAGGTCGAAGAGGTCGTATATCTTCTTGGCTATCTCGCTGTCGCTCTCTTTGACATGGCTGCGCCCGAAGGTGTTCACGAAGATGCTTACTGGGCGTGCCACGCCGATGGCGTAACTCAGCTCTATCAGCATCTCGTCAGCCACGCCTGCCGCCACCATGTTCTTGGCGATGTGCCGTGCCGCATAGGCTGCGGAGCGGTCCACCTTGCTGGGGTCTTTCCCGGAGAAAGCCCCTCCGCCGTGCGCGCATTTTCCTCCGTAGGTGTCTACGATGATTTTTCTGCCCGTGAGGCCGGTGTCTCCGTGCGGCCCTCCGATGACGAATTTCCCCGTCGGGTTCACGTAATAGGTGATGTCGTTGTTGAAGAGTGCGCTGATGTTGGGGTCGTCAAGGGTTTTTATGGTGGCGGGGATAAGGATGTTGATGACATCCTTGCGTATCTGTTCCATCATTTCCTTGTCCGCCCGTGCCTGGTCACCGCCGGCGGCTTCTGCGGAGATGAACTCGTCGTGCTGTGTGGAGACCACGATGGTGTCTATGCGCAGGGGTTTCCCCTCCTCGCTGTACTCTATGGTCACCTGGCTCTTCGCGTCCGGGCGGAGGTAGGTCATCACTTTCCCCTCGCGGCGTATGCGTGCGAGTTCTTGCAGCAGGGCTGTGGCGAGGTAGTGCGTGAGCGGCATGTAGTTGTGGGTCTCGTTCGTGGCGTAGCCGAAGATGATTCCCTGGTCGCCTGCGCCCTGTTCGGCGGGGTCGGTGTTGTTCACGCCCCGGGCGATGTCCTGGCTTTGCTCCTGGATGGCGTTCAGAACGGCGCAGCTGTCTGCGTCGAACTGGTACTCGCTCTTGGTGTATCCTATCCTGCGGATGGTGTCACGGGTCACGGTCTTGAGGTCTATGTAGGTCTGTGAGCTTACCTCGCCGGAGATGATGGCGAGCCCTGTGGTCACCATCGTCTCGCAGGCAACGTGCGATGCGGGGTCGTATGCCAGCAGTTTGTCAAGTACGGCGTCGGAGATTTGGTCGGCGACCTTGTCGGGATGTCCCTCCGTGACGGATTCGGATGTAAAAAGATAACTCATTTTCCAATCGT
>CAVEJA010000192.1:0-5333 GCA_963615745.1 Duodenibacillus sp. | reverse complement strand
ATACGAAACCTCCAGAACGAACCATTGCCTGTTTGCATCAGGCACATGCTCTACCAACACCCCACTTTTGTTCTTCGAGATGGAGGGAGTACAAGAGGAAAGTCCTGTACTTGGACACGATGAGCCTGTGTCGGTAGGCTTCCCATTATACAATGAGGCTTTAGCCATTAGAGGCAGCAGGATATTCTCTCCCAATGTTATTGTTTAGAAGCTCTATTAAACCCAATCGATTTTTTCTTAACCGAATTGTCAATTATTGACCACAAAAATATAAAATTTCATTCAAACGAAAGAATAAATCATTGGAAATCTATACTTTTCTTATCAAATTTCTGTTATGATGGGTAATTTGTAGTGCTTTCTGTTTGGGATTCTTGAAGTTCAATCACGCAGGAAAGGAATGTCTCAGTACTGCTTTTCCAGTTCCTCTATTGCCTTGCTGATTTGGTCTGGGCAGCTGGTAGGTTTGGTCCGGCAGAGTGTTCCTGAAAGACTGCTTCTGACTTCCTCCAAATTCCTTCCTTTTATCAGACTGCAAAGCCCTTTGAGATTTCCATCGCAGCCTCCGACAACTTGGATATTCTGGATAATCCTGTCGTCATCGGCTTCTATATATATGTACTGCGAGCAAGTGCCGGAGGTCTTGTACCGAATACTTTTCATAGCGGCTGCTTTTTTACCTGGCTTCTCCCTCTTCGGTCACTTGTTTGAGCGTGCCTGTCTCCTGATTGAAGAGCACCTGGGTGCTTGTACGCTTGTTGAACAGTTCGTTGCTCAGTATCTCCACTTTCCCGAACTGGGCGACAGGGGAGACAAAGTCACAGTATTTGGTGGATCTTGAGTATATCTTGACAGCCGCATCTGAGGCGACATTGTATCTTACAGCCTGCTCGTCGGTCTTTTTCTTCTTGGGATTAGGCTGCTCGCTGGGGACGGAATGTTGGTCGGTGACATCGATATATACCGGTTCGCCGGCGAGGTTGTCTTTGTCCACAACTCCCAACTGGTCGGAAAAGCGGAAAAGAATTTCTTTCTTGACGCTTTTGTCAGGCTTGTATGTCATGGTGAAACTTTTCGTAGTCTTCTCCTCTGTTCCTGTAAAGAGCTGCAGGAGTGCTTCCTCTTGGAGATTGAGCTGCTGAATCATCAGTTTGAGCTGCTCGCCGTCCTTGGGCATATTGTCGGCTTCCCCTTTGGAAAGTTCGGTACGGCTTTCCCGAAGGTCGTAAATCTCATTGGCGGTAAGCTCCGCCATCTTGCTGGCACTGCCCGCATAAAGGATTTCCTGTGACAAATAGTTCTTTGAGTTCAAGGCATTGGTCGTTGTCTTGTTTGTGCCAGGGTCTTTGGGGAGGGGTTTCTCCTCTGCGTTTGTATTGATGGATAGTATCAGACCACTTCTTGTCAGGCTTACTAAAGGGGCGATTGTGCCTTTTTTCAGAGGAATAGAGTATACTTTCGTAGTGTCGGGTGCGCCGAAAGGGGTGACTTTGATGTCATCGATAACCCATGAGGTCTGTTTTTCCTTGATGGCATCGTTGATTTTCAAGTATCTTCCCGCATAGGCGTTAAGCTCTCCCGGGGTTTTCGTGGTACATGTTGCCGTGATGGTAATGCTCAGTTCCGTCTGGGGGAGGTAGTAGACTACTCCTTCCGCAGTGACACCAGGGGTATAGGGCAGGACGGATGTCTGCGCCAAGGTGGCGGATATGGTGCCGATAAAAAGTCCGACGAATAATTGAAGTGTTCTCATTGTGCTTTATAATTGTTTTCTGTTCTTGAGTTTCTTGATGGCGAAAGGTATGTTCTCTACCAAATCCATGACAGTCATTCCTTCCTCCGTGAGTTTCTCCGCCGCCAAGTCTCCTGCCAATCCGTGTAGGAACACGCTCAGTCGGCAGGCATCTCCGGGAGTGTACCCTTGTGCGAGCAGGGAAAGGATGATGCCGGTGAGGGCATCGCCAGTCCCGGCTGTTGCCATTCCGGAGTTTCCTGTCGTATTGAACGATATTTGTCCTTCGGGAGTGCAGATGGCGGTATAGTGATTCTTGAGAATGATGTACGCTTGCAGATTTACAGCTTCCTCTTTCGCTCTGCAAAGCATGTGAAAATCGGACTGGCACTCTCCGAACAGGCGGGTAAACTCTTTGGGATGGGGCGTGAGGACGCTGTGCTTGGGAAGCTGGCCCAGCCGTCCCTTGTGTTCCGCCAGAATGTTTAAGCCGTCGGCATCGATGACGAGCGGTTTGCCGGTATGGGTGATCTGCTCAATGAAAGCCATGGATGTGGCTCTGGATTTTCCCAATCCCGGACCTATGGCAACGGCATCGTATTCTTCCGTGTCCTCGGATGAGGTGAAGGAGAAGTTGTCCTTGTCGATATGGATGATGGCAGGTGGTACGGAAGTCTGCAGAATGGTGTTGTTGGCTGCGGCGGTATGGACGGTCAGTTTCCCCAATCCGCTTTTCATGGCTGCGGTGGCGGAGATAATGGCTGCGCCCGCCATCCCGTAAGAGCCCGCTATCAGCAGACCGTGTCCGAATGTTCCCTTGTGTCCAAAGCTGTCACGGGGCTTTAATAAGCTTGCGACCTCCTCGTCATCGTTGAGGGTATAGGTAGGGGAGGGCAGATTTGCGATCTTTCCAAAGGGAATCCCGATGTCCAGAATTTTGCATTTCCCAATGTATTGCTGGCAGTCCGCCAACAGAAAAGCAGGCTTGATGGCATGGAAGGACAAGGTATAGTCCGCATGAATGATGGGTTGCCTGGAAGTCTCCGTGTTGTCCTCGCAAAACATTCCAGAGGGAATGTCTATGGAGATGACTGTGGAAGGACTTGCGTTGATGTATTTTATAAGCAGCGCATAGCTGTTGGTGATGGGGGCTGTGAGTCCAATGCCGAACAAACCGTCGATAACCACATCGTTTTCGGTAAGGTTGGGCAGATCCAGCTTCTGATGTATCTCGTGCAGAACCGCATCAGGGCAGTTCTCTATAAGCCTGTCTCTGTTTGTCTGGCACTCGGGCGACAGATGCCCGTTGGTGTTGAAGAGGAAAATCTCTACATCATATCCCGCTTGCGAGAGCAAACGGCTGACCGCCAATGCGTCTCCCCCGTTGTTGTGAGAGCCGGCAAACACTTTGACGGGCGAGGTGGGGGAGGCGATTTCTTTGATTTCCTCGAATAAAGCCTGCGCCGCCTTTTCCATCAGGTCAATGGAAGCTATGCCGAACTGGGTCATAACTGCGGTCTCTATGCCTTTTATTTCAGATGCAGTATATATTTTCATGTGTACAAAAATACAAAGACAAATTTTAATACAGGCGGATTTGCTTTATTCGATAGGGGGATCTTTTTCTATGATGTAGTCAAACTTAGGTCCTAACTTCTGCGAGATGATTCGGTCTGCTCCCATGAAGACGAATCTCTTCATGTCGGCAAAGTTATTGACAGACCATATTTTGACCATGAACCCTTCCTGATGTATCTGGTTGATCAGCTTGGTTGAGACAAGGCTGGAGCGTATGGCGAACTCTGCCGCTTCCGCCCGCCGTGCGACTTTCAGCTCATTCTCTAACTTATTATTGACAGGGTCATATTTGATTGTGACCAGTATGTGCTGGTCAATGTCTAAGAGGGTTTCCAGATTCTGGGCGTAATCATAGAAGATGGTAGAGCCGAGCATTCCGTATTTCTTCACCATATTATATACAATCTGGTATTTGTCATTGGGGAAACGCTCTTTGTCCGTGCAGTTTATTTCCACAATGGTGTTTGTTCTCTTGCACAGCCTCAGTATGTCGCTCAGCGTGGTGACGGGCGTTCCTGCGAATTTCTTGTCTTTCTTCACCCCGAAGTCCATTCCGTAAAGCTCCGCGGAAGTGAAATCCTTGATATATCCTTTTTGGAATGTGTATAGGTCGATTTTCGGACTGCGTGAGAGAACGGGTACATTGTCTTTGCTGAATGCTACATCACACTCCACGATGTTGTAACCCTTGAGGATGGCTTCCATAAAGCCTGTGATAGAGTTTTCGGGGTAGCCGTATAGGCCTCTCTCGTTCTCCACCTGGCAATCCCAGTAGCGGTAGTTGATGCGGAGTTTCTGCGGGACGCTTTCCGTAGCCGGCTGTTCCTTTTTCTTCTTTGCCAGCATATCCTGTGTGAAACAACCCGTTCCGATAAGAAAAATGAGCAGATAAACGATTCTTTTCATGGGGTGAAATGTATTAGGCATGTTATTGTAAGTCTTCAGAAGTGATTTCTTTAATCAGTTCCCGGCAATTGTACCGGGAAGCCATGACGAATCCGTATGCGCCGGCAGAGAGCAGGGCGAGAATATCTCCCCGCCGGGTTTCTGGCAAACAGGCGTTTTCCTCAAAAACATCGGTCGATTCGCAAATGGGACCGACGATGTCATATTGCCGGAGTTCCTTGTCGGAGGTGAGATTTATGGCTTTGTGCCGTGCCTGGTACAGAGAGGGTCTGATCAGATCGGTGAATCCGGCATCAACAATGGCGAACTGCTTGGTTTTGGTTTGCTTGATGAACACTACTTTTGTGATGAGCGCACCGCATTGGGCGGTCAGAGAACGCCCTAACTCGCAATGGAAACTCTGATGGGGACGCAGCTTCAGATATTGTTTGAAGGTGTCGAAATATCCTTTGAAGTCGGCGTAAGGATGTCCTTGCGGGTCGGAATAATCCACTCCGAGCCCTCCTCCCACATTGATGCTCTCCGTCTGGATGCCTTCCTTTTCGAGTTCTTCCTGGATTTCGTTGATTTTTTTGCACAGGCGGACAAAGCATCCGAACTCCGTAATCTGCGAACCGATATGGAAATGAAGACCGTAATACCTCACGTTGGAGAGCGTTTGGATGTGCTTGATGGTGGGAATCAAGTCCTCTAAAGCGATACCGAATTTGTTTTCCTCCAGTCCTGTCGTGATGTTTTTGTGGGTATGGGCATCCACGTTGGGATTGACACGCAAGGCGATATTGGCGGTTTTGTTCCTTTGCGCAGCCAGATTGTTGATGACATCTATCTCCGGGATGCTTTCCGCATTGAAGCTGAGAATGTCGTTATCCAAACCGACAAGTATCTCTCTGTCCGTCTTTCCTACTCCCGCAAAAACGATTTTGTTGCCGGGGAATCCCATCTGGACGGCACGCAGGATTTCTCCGCCACTCACTGTGTCAATTCCCAGACCCGCCTCTTTCGCATATTTCAGTATGCTTTTGTTGTTGTTGGCTTTCATCGCCAGATGAATGGAGGAACGGGCTATGCCCTTTGCTTCTTCTGTGGCGATACGGAGCGTTTCCCGATACAGGGG
>CAVEJA010000191.1:0-7876 GCA_963615745.1 Duodenibacillus sp. | reverse complement strand
GGGTGTCCGCAGAGCCCGTCAGGGAGAGAAAGCCGACATCTGCATCATCAACACATGTACCGTCACGGAAGTGGCGAACCACAAATCCCGGCAAGCCATACACAAGGTGGTGCGTGAGAATCCGGGGGCATTCGTTGTGGTCATGGGATGCTATGCGCAGACAGACGCCCGAACCATTGCGGACATCGAGGGGGTCAGTCTTGTCGTGGGAATGGAGAACAAAGGGCAGATCGTAGACCTTATCCGGCAGAACCTCTCCCTCCGGCAGGCGGAACATCTGCCGGAAAACCATATCGTCAATACCTCCCGGCCGGACATCACCTCTTTCGTCCCCTCTTGTTCCAGAGGGACACGCACCAGATATTTCATCAAAGTTCAGGACGGGTGCGACTATTTCTGCACCTACTGCGCCATTCCCACGGCAAGGGGAAGAAGCCGGAACGGAAGTATCGCCTCCCTTGTGGAGCAAGCCCGGAAAGTGGCTGAGGAAGGGGGAAAGGAAATCGTCATCACGGGTGTGAACATCGGCGACTTCGGCAGAAGCACCGGGGAAAGTTTCTTTGACCTCGTCAAGGCTCTCGACCAGATAGAAGGCATACATAGATACCGCATCTCCTCCATCGAGCCCAACCTTCTCACCAAGGAAATCATCGACTACTGCGCTTCTTCCAGAGCGTTCATGCCGCATTTCCACATTCCCTTGCAGAGTGGCAGCGACGAGGTGCTGAAACTCATGCGCCGAAGATACGACACAAAACTCTTTTCAGAGAAAATAGAATACATCAGAAGCGTCATCCCCGATGCGTTCATCGGAGTGGATGTCATCGTAGGCACGCGCGGGGAAACCCCGGAGCTGTGGCAGAAGTCCTGTGACTTCATCCGAAGCCTCGACATCTCCCAGCTTCATGTGTTCAGTTACTCGGAACGGCCGGGTACAGCCGCCCTGCGGATTCCCTACATCGTGGACGAGAAAGAGAAACACCACCGCAGCCAGACCCTCCTCCGTCTTTCCGAGGAGAAGAGGAAAGCCTTTTACCAGAGGTTCATCGGGACGGAGCGCAGCATCCTCACCGAACATTCCCCGCAACAGATCAAAGGATTTACAGACAATTACATCCGGGTGGAGATTCCCCAGGAGGATTCCCCCAAGCTGTCCGGCGACAACCATATCATCAAAGTAAGGCTTGAGGAGTTCAACTCCAAACAGGATGCCGTCCTCGGACGGGTTCTTCCATAAAGCCGCATCAAAGCCCACACATATGACCCCTCGAATCGCAATCGTTATTCTGAACTGGAACGGGAAGGAAATCATGGAAAGATTCCTCCCCTCCGTCACCACCTGTTCCCCCGAAGCCGAAGTTTTCGTGGCGGACAACGGCTCTTCCGACGAGTCCGTCGCCATGCTCCGGGAGAAATTTCCGCAAGTGGGCATCATCGAACTGCAGCAGAACTACGGATTCGCCGAAGGTTACAACCGTGCCATCGCGCAAATCCATCTGCCATACGTCCTCCTGCTCAACTCCGACGTGCGGGTTACGCCCAATTGGCTTTCCCCGCTGCTCCAGTACATGGACGGGCATCCCGAAGTGGCGGCTTGCCAGCCCAAGATAAAAGACGAGAAAGACCATGGAAAATTCGAGTATGCGGGTGCCGCAGGAGGCTTCATCGACTTCCTGGGTTACCCGTTTTGCAGGGGGAGAATCATGGAAAACGTGGAAAAGGACACGGGGCAGTACAACTCCGTTCTGCCTGTTTTCTGGATTACGGGAGCTGCCATGATGATCCGAACCGACACTTTCAAACAAGTAGGAGGACTGGACGGTCGGTTCTTCGCCCACATGGAGGAGATTGATCTCTGCTGGAGGATGAGAAGCAGAGGCATGAGGCTGGTATGTATTCCGCAGTCGGAGGTCTACCATGTCGGCGGTGCGACCCTCGCCAAGGGCAACCCGCGCAAGACATTCCTGAACTTTCGGAACAACCTCCTCATGATTTACAAAAACGCACAGCCCGGACACTTGGGGAAAATACTGGCGTGGAGAAGAGTCCTGGACTATCTGGCTTTCCTGCATATATTGGTTACGGGCAACCGGGCGGACGCTTTCGCTATCTACCGCGCCCGAAAGGAATTCTACAAGCTCCTCCCCCTCTTCGAGGAGGCGAGGAGGGAGAACCTTTCCAAGACAACCGTCAGGGACATTCCCGAAATGCTGCCTTCCAGCATCCTGTGGAAATACTATGTAAAAAGAATACGTACTTATTCCGCACTCCTTTCTTAGCATATCGTTTTTATAACAAATATAACCATCATGAGAAAAAAACTTTTTATCTGTATGCTGCTTTTCGGCAGTTTCATCGGGATGCAAGCCCAGTCGCTTCCTGCGTATCTGGACTGCTCCAAGCCCATTGAGGAAAGGGTCAAAGACGCTCTTTCAAGAATGACTTTGGAAGAGAAGATCGCCGTTATCCACGCTCAGGGAAAATTCACCAGTGCGGGCGTAAGACGCCTGGGAATTCCCGACTACTGGACGGACGACGGGCCTCACGGAGTGAGAGCGGAGGTACTGTGGGATGCCTGGAGTGCCGCCGGCCAGACCAATGATTCCGTAGTGGCGTTCCCCGCCTTAAGTTGTCTGGCAGCCACATGGAATCCCGAAATGTCCACACTCTTCAGCACCAATCTGGCAGAGGAGGCCATTTACAGGAACAAGCACATGATGCTCGCACCGGGTATCAACATCTACCGCACCCCGTTGAACGGGCGCAACTTCGAATACATGGGCGAGGACCCCTATCTAACCTCCCGCATGGCTGTGCCATACATCAAGGGATTGCAGTCCAAAGGGGTTTCCGCCTGCGTGAAACACTACGCCCTCAACAACAATGAGAAGAACCGCCACACCACCAACGTGATTGTCAGCGACCGCGCGTTGAACGAGATCTACCTCCCGGGCTTCAAGGCTGCCGTCACCGAGGCGGGAACTTGGGCGATTATGGGTTCCTACAATCTGTACAAGAACCAGCATTGCTGCCATAACGAGTATCTTCTTATGGACATTCTGAAGAACAAATGGAAGTTCGACGGTGTTGTCGTTTCCGACTGGGGAGGCACGCACGATACCGACCAGGCCATCAAAAACGGTCTGGACATGGAGTTTGGAACGCATACCGACGGTATGTCCCTTAATGTTCCCAACGCTTACGAGAAGTACCACCTGGCAAAAGTCTATCGTGACAAAATCCAGAAAGGCGAGCTCAGCCAGAAGGAACTGGACGACAAGGTCAGCCGTGTCCTCCGTCTGTTCTTCCGTTCCAGCATGAACAAGAAGCCCGTCGGCTACCTCTGCTCCGAGAACCACTATGCCGCTGCCAACAAAATCGCCAGTGAGGGAATCGTTCTTCTGAAAAACGACAACAGCATCCTCCCGCTCAACCTGACCTCCACGAAGAAAATCCTGGTTGTCGGTGAGAACGCCATCAGGATGATGACCCCCAAGGGAGGCAGCTCCAAGCTGAAAGCCCAGAACGAGTCCGTTCCTTTGGAAGGTCTGCTCAAGCGTCTGCAGGGGAAAGCCTCCATTGACTACGCCCGCGGATATGTGGGAGACAAGCTCACTCCCGAGGACCGGAAACTGACGAATATCCCGTTGGAGGACAAACGCCCTGCCAGCGAGATTCTGGAAGAAGCCGTAGAAAAAGCCAAAAATGCGGATGTGGTCATCTTCTTCGGCGGACTGAACAAGAACAAGAAACAGGATTGCGAGGATGCGGATCGCACATCCTATTCCCTCCCCTATAATCAGGACAAGGTCATCGAGGCCATTTCCAAGGTGAACAGGAACATCGTGTTCGTCTGCATCTCCGGCAATGCGGTTGCCATGCCGTGGATAGACCATGTTCCCGCCGTTGTCCAGGGATGGTATCTGGGCAGCGAGGCGGGCAATGCGCTTGCCGCCGTGCTGACTGGTGACACGAATCCGTCCGGCAAACTGCCTTTCACATGGGGGAAAACCCTCGACGACTACGCCCCGCACAAGCTGAACGCCTATCCCGGTGTGAAGCGCGCCAACGAGGAAATCTGGGACGAGGAGTACAAGGAAGGCGTATACATAGGATATCGTTGGACCGACAAGCAGAAGAGCAAGCCGCTTTTCGCCTTCGGACACGGCTTGAGCTATACCACCTTCCAGCTCGGCAAGGTATCTGCGGACAAGAAGGAAATCACCGGCAACGAGCCGGTCACCTTTACCGTCAATGTGAAAAACACGGGAAAAGTGGCTGGAGCGGAAGTCGTGCAGCTCTATATCAGAGATGTGAAATCCTCCATCGACCGCCCTGTCAAGGAACTGAAAGGTTTCCAGAAAGTGTTCCTGCAACCGGGAGAGAGCAAGGATGTCACCCTGACCATCCATCAGGATGCCCTCAGTTTCTACGATGAGACTTCGCAGAGCTGGAAAGCGGAAAAGGGAGACTTTGAGGCTCTTGTCGGAAACGCCTCCGACCATATCACCTCCAAAGTGAGATTCACATTAAAATAACCATCTTCCGACACAGGCTGCCCGCAACACAGGCAGCCTGTGTCTTCTTTATACATCATGGAAAACTTACCTTTAGGACTATATCTGATTCCTGTCACACTGGGCGACACCCCTGTCTCCCAGGTGCTTCCCGCTTACAACAAGGAGGTCATCCTGGGCATCCGCCATTTCATTGTGGAGGAGGTGCGCACGGCACGCCGCTTTCTGAAAACCGTGGACAGGGACATCAATATCGACCAGCTCTCTTTCTATCCCATGGGGAAACACGCTGACGACACCCAGTTCCGCCAGTACCTCTCCCCCCTGCTGCAAGGAGAGCCTGTGGGCATCCTTTCCGAAGCCGGCTGTCCCGCCATTGCCGACCCCGGCTCCAAGGTTGTCGCCATAGCGCACAGCCTCCATCTGCCCGTCATCCCTCTGGTAGGGCCTTCCTCCATCATACTCTCGTTGATGGCATCCGGCTTCAACGGGCAGAACTTCGCCTTTCACGGCTATCTTCCTATTGATCCGGGGAGCAGGACTGCCGCTATCAGGAGAATGGAGGAAGCCATCCGTATGGAAAAGCAGACACAGATATTCATAGAAACGCCTTTCCGCAACAACCAGCTCTTCGGAGAACTGCTCCGAACCTGCAGGAACAGCACCCGTCTGTGCGTGGCGGCAAACATCACCTGCCCCGGAGAATATATCCGCACCCGCACCATCCAGGAGTGGAAGAGGGAGGAAGCCCCCGCCCTGCACAAGATTCCCGCCATATTCCTGCTGGGTTAGACCTTCTCCAGGGGATATAATAATTATGAATACATATATAATATAGGTAGGTAACTTCCGCACCCCTCCACAAGGCTCTCCAGAGGGGTTTTCGTAGTTATGCGGTTTAGCATCCGTAACTCCGCGGTTTAGCCCTCGAAAAAGCCCTGTTTAACACTGTTAAAACGGCGAGTTAGGAGAGCTAAACCGCATAACTACGAATTCACAGGCGCGCCCCCATGTTTCTGGCATGAGGGCGCGCTTGCTGAAAGCGGGATTTTCCGCTGTTCCGTCTCCGAAATGGACTATAAAGGCATCACCAGTTTATAGCCCTCGCCGTGTACATTCAGGATTTCCACATCCTCGTCCGGCTTCAGATACTTGCGGAGTTTGGTGATATACACATCCATGCTGCGGGCGTACACGCGGTTGTCGTCCTCCCATATCTTGTTCAGAGCCAGCTCACGCGGCAGCACATCATTGGCGTGCTCGTACAGAATACCCAGTAACTCGCTCTCTTTGGTGGTCAGTTTGCGCTTTTCGTCATCGATAGTCAGTATCTGCTTGTTGCGGTCAAAGGTGAAACGCCCTATCTTCACAACCAGTTCCGCATGCTTTTGCTTGCCTTTCACACGGTGGAGAATGGCGTCAATACGGTAAGTAAGCTCCTCCATAGAGAACGGTTTGGTGATATAGTCGTCCGCACCCAGCTTGAAACCGTCGATAACATCCTCTTTCAAAGCCTTCGCTGTCAGGAAGATGACGGGCATCTCGGGACTTACCTGCTTGATATCGCTGCACAGGGAGAAACCGTCTTTCTTCGGCATCATCACATCCAGCACGCAAATATCGTACTTGGTCTTGAGGAACTCCTTGTAGCCCTCGTCACCGTCCTTGCAAAGCTTTGCGTCATAGTTCTTCGCCTGAAGATACTCGCTCAGCAACATACCCAGATTCTCGTCGTCCTCGCACAATAAAATTTTCTTACGCTCTTCCATAATCGTTGTTTTTATCAGTTAATAGTTTCTTTATATATCGGCAATGTAATAATGAATGTCGTGCCTTTTCCATACTCGCTCTCCGCACGGATTTTGCCATGGTGCAGATCCACGATGTTCTTGACATACGCCAGCCCCAGTCCGAAGCCCTTCACATCGTGGCGGTTGCCCGTGTGAACCCTGTAAAACTTGTCGAATATCTTCTTCAGATCCTCGTGGCGGATGCCTATTCCGTTGTCCTTTATGGCGATGCACAGGTTGTCCGCCTCGTTCCAGGTGCTGACTTTCAAGTTGAAATCCACATCCTGGCGGCGGTATTTGTAGGCATTGTCCATAATATTGAACAGGACATTGGTGAAGTGCATCTCGTCCGCATATATCTCGTCTTCCACCGCGTTGAAGTCGGTCTCCAGTTTTCCGCCCTCCTTGCGCACCTTGATACTGAACGTGTTGGCGGTGTCGTTCACGATTTTGTTCGCCTGAAGTTTTTTGGCGTTGAAGCGGATTTTCCTCCCCTCGAAGATGGAAGTCTGCAGCACCACGTCTATCAGCATGCGCAGACGCTTTGTCTCGTCGCTGATGACCGAGGTGAGCTGCCGGGTGAACTTCTCGCTCTTGGGAACGCCGGGGTCCATCAGCATCTGTACCGCCAGCGAGATGGAGGAAACCGGGGTTTTCAGCTCGTGGGTCATGTTATTGACAAAATCGTTCTTCATCTCGCTCAGTTTCTTCTGGCGGAACGCTATGACTATCGTGAAGATGAAGGTCATCAGCAGTATCACCGTGAACAGGATGGACGGGGCGAGAAACTTCACACCGCTGTACAGATAGCTGTCCATCTCCGGGAAATGCACCGTCAGCACGGCGGTGTTGGCAGGAGCGTTGTTCGGCATCAGCAGCTGCTTGAAGGCATATTCCTCCCCGTCCGCCACATAGTCCGGGCATCTGTACAGCTCCCTTCCCGAAGGGGTCTTTACCGTGAAGTGGTAGTCAATGTCTATACCGTTGTTCTTCAGCTCCGCCCGGAGGCTCTGATCCAGCATCTTAAAATTGATGCTCTCCGAGAGCGGTCTGTTGTTCGATGCGCAGAGAATGGATATCGCCACCCTGTCCAGCTGCTCCCTCTGGTTGAGATACTGGTTCTTGATCAGGTCCCGCATCTGCTTCGACATGGAGGAATAGGAGGACACCATCCTTTTCCGCAGCACAAAGCCTTTGGGCAGGGATACGGGATGGGGTATCGGGTACAGATGGGGCAGCGTCTCCGTTTGGGTGTGATTCCCCGCATCCAATGGAAAAGAGCCGGTGTACAGCACGGGGTCGTCCGCAGAGGAAGAGTCGGAGACCAGTTGGTCCGGGTGATGCTCCCTCAGATACCGCTCGAATCCCTTTACCGTCTGCTCCATCTCCATATTGCGGCTCACCATGACAAGGCTTCGGCTTACGGATTCCGCAAACTGCTCCTTGCGCATGCTCAGCATCTGATGGAAGTAGCGCACCTGCAGATAGAGGAGAGCCGCGAAGCTCAACCCCATAACGATTGAAATGATGACTATCGTTCTTTTCTTCATGACACGGCAAAAGTAATTT
>CAVEJA010000190.1:10973-16021 GCA_963615745.1 Duodenibacillus sp. | reverse complement strand
TATGCGCGTGATGTGGTGCTGAACGAGCGCATCCGCTACAATGTCTGCCAGACGAGCCAGAGATGATGAGCAATCGGATACGGGGGAGATTTGGAGAAGATGGCGTACTCCCCTCTATAAACTGGTTAATTCCCAAAGGGTATTGCGAAACCTTGTCTGTGGAAAATGATTTTAAGGCAAATGTAGCTTTATGGAATATAACTGTGGAAGGCGTAGCACTGAATATTAGCGGTGAAGCCACAGTGAAACTGCTTCCTGTCCCTTATGCCGGAACATGGGAGATACGTACTGGATCTGTGAATCCGGGTATATATCATTATTATTTTGGAAGTGATGCGCACAAGAGCAATATGCAGGATTTGGGCGTGTGGCGCAGGGAATATAAACCAGCTTACTCCATTGAGAACGATTCTCTCATTTTCTTTGATTTGGAGCGGGAACAAAAATTGCATAAGAGACTTTCCGGTCCTAATTCATATATGAGTGTTTTGACTGAGAACCAAAAAACACTGCGGCAAGTCTCGTCCCGTATAATAATAGGGCGGTTCTATATGGAGCCGTCAAAGGATTATTACCTCTGTGTGCGTCCTATGGTGCTATTTGATTCGAAAGAATGGAAGTTGGGATACATAGAAATGATTCCATCCAGTGTGTATGACAATCCGGACAGGGCGGAGGACACATGGTAAAAAAAACGGAGAAGTGTCAGATTTTTCTGTATTTTCTTGTTCGTAACCCGGCGGGTAGGGAATACCGAAACTGCGCCTTTTTGTGGAAAGAGTGCGGCTTATTTAAGCTCTATAACTTCCAAATCTTTGATGTCCTTTCCGTCAATAGTAAAACGTACAAGGGTTCTTACTCTCTGCCATCCTTGTGTTCCCGCAGCTCCGGGGTTGATGTGCAGGAGGTTCAGGCTTCTGTCGGGCATGACTTTCAGAATATGTGAATGTCCGCTGATGAACAGTTGCGGTGGGGAGGCGTAGATGGACGATGTGATACTTCGGTCGTAATGTCCCGGATAACCCCCGATATGTTTCATGAGAACATCCACTTCCTCGCACTTCCACCGCAGTTTCTCCGGGTATAACCGCCGCAGGTCATATCCGTCGATGTTTCCGTGGACGGCTGTAAGCGGTGCGATGCCGTTTAATTTCTCAGCCAGCTCATACGAACCTATATCGCCCGCATGCCATATTTCGTCACAGGACGAGAAATACTGCCGGTATCTGTCGTCCCAATAGCCGTGGGTGTCGGAGAGAAGTCCTATTCGTCTCATTCCAAATTGAACCTCTTGCGAACGTAATCCAGAATGAGGTGCTTTGTCGCTTCTATTCCGAGCCGGCTTTGGTTGATGCAGAGGTCATAAGTGGAGGCGTGTCCCCATTGGTGGTTGCTGTAGAAATCGTGGAAAGCGGCTCTTCTCTTGTCGTTTGTGGCAATGAGCTTGCGTGCGATAGCGGGTTTGATGCCTCTGGAATCGCATAGCCGGGTGATGCGATCCTCGTCATCGGCGCAGATGAAGACGCTTGTCATGGAATCTGCCCTCTTGCGGAGGATATATTCTGCGCAGCGTCCTACAAAGATACAGTTCTCTTCCTCGGCGATGGATTGGATGGTCTCGCTGAGGATTCGGAAGAGCGAGTCTTCATCAACGTGGTTTCCGTAATAGTCCGCAGTGCCGATGAAAGGAATCAGATTGGAGATGAATGTATGCAGCTCGCTCTTTTCCTCGTCCTTTTCCTCAAAAATCTCTGTGCTGTAACCGCTTTTGGCAGCGGCGGCGCAGAGGATTTCTTTGTCGTAGAACTTGAAATTCAGTTGCTCTGCAAGGAAGCGGGCAATCTCGCTTCCGCCACTTCCCAACTGCCGTCCGAGGCAGATGGAGTATTTTTTATCGTTGCTCATGATTATGAAATGGTTCTCTTTTGATTGGCTTTGAATGTCTTCAATGTCTTGAACAGGAAGAAGGACGCTACAAACGTGGCAAGAACATCCGATGCGGGATGGGTGTACCATATTCCGTCTATGCCGAAATGTCTGGGCAGTATGGCAAGCAAGGGGAGGATAAACAGCAGCTGGCGTGTCAGAGAAAGGAATATGCTTGTCCTGACCTGCCCGATACATTGGAAGAAATTGGTGGTAACCATCTGGAAACCGATGATAGGGAACATCATGAACACGATCCGAATGGCTTTGACAGAGCTTTCAATGAGGTGCGGGTCTGAGGTGAACGCCCCGGCGCACTGGTACGGAATGAGTATGCTCAGCAGGAATCCTATGCTCACAATGCAGGTTGCCGAGAATATGGCTTTCAGTAACACCTGGCGAAGACGGTCGTAATTGTGTGCTCCGTAGTTGTAGCCGGCGATGGGTTGCATGCCTTGGTTCAGTCCCATGACGATCATGACGAAAAGAAAAGCCAGTCTGTTGGTTATTCCGTAGGCGGCAATCTCAATGTCTCCCCCGTAGTGGGCAAGGCTCCAGTTGAAGAATACCGTAACAAAGCAGGCGCACAGGTTCATTAGGAACGGGGATATGCCTATGGCGAATGTGCCGTACACAATGCGCCGGCTGAGTTTGAAAGTGTCTTTCTCGAAATGCAGGAACTCGTTTTTGTCGCTGAACAGTTTCAGTTGCCAGAGCAGGACGACGGTCTGGCTCAAGACGGTTGCTCCCGCAGCCCCTTGTATGCCCCAGCGGAAGGCGTAAATGAAGATCGGAGCGAGGATGATGTTGATGACGACAGTGGCTATGGTCGCATACATCGCCTCTCCCGGATGTCCTGATGCGCGTAACAAGTTGTTCAGTCCCATGTACAGATGGGTGACGACATTCCCTAACAGGATGATTTCCATGAAGGCTTTGGCATAGCTGAGGGTGTCCGGGCTCGCTCCAAAAAAGTATAATATGTTGTCCAGGAAGAAGAGCATTACTGCTCCGATGAGTATTCCCATGACGACATTCATGACAAACACGTTGCCTAAGATCTTCCGGGCCACCTCGTAATCCTTCTCCCCCAGTTTGACGGAGAGGAGAGTGGCGGCTCCCACACCGACCATTGCTCCGAAAGCGGCTGTGAGCTGCATGACGGGAAAGCTGAGTGCGACACCCGCAATGGCAAGAGCACCAACTCCTTTCCCGATGAAGATGGCATCGATAATGTTGTATAAGGAGGACGCGGTCATGGCAATGATGGCTGGTGCCGCGTATTTCAATAACAGGCTTCCAATCGGCTTGGTCCCCAGTTCTGTAATGTTAGTGCTTATCGGCATAGATGATTTCTCTTTGTGCCTGCAAAATTACCGCTATTATTTGGAATATTGTTCTTTTCGGACGATTGGACTTGCCTCTTTCGGGGGATGGCTGGAGCGTATCCGCCAAGCCTGCGGGTACATATTGTTGGCTCTTGAGCCTATGTTGTTGGCAAATCCGAGCGGAACATGGTCGTATGTGACCAGTATATGTCCTTTTGGGGTGTTCTCGAAGGTCAGAGTGCGGCAGCCCAGGTATTCTATGGCTTGTGGGAAAGTCAGCTCTTTCCGGGGAAAAGCTCCCTCTTCAAGCAGTCTGCTTAGGGACAGGGCGTGGTGGGGGATGTGCTTGTCTCCTTTCTTCTCATACAGCGGCAACCCCATGGTGACAATATTCAGATGTCTTCCCAGCCATTCTACAAGAGGTACGTCTTCCTTATGCAGGGCGTATCCCGTGTCTCCCGTCTCCTTGCATACCATATCTCCTGCGCTTATCCATTCTTTTTCCTTGCGTGGCTGGAGATATTGACCGCTTGTCTTCGTCTTGATGTGTGGAGAGGAGCTGCCGCTGTTTTTCCGAAGCAATGCCAGGAAGAATCCTTCTCCACGAGTACGATGCGGAAAGAAATGGTATACGGGAAAGGATTCGCCCTCCAATAGATTTCCTGTGATTTCCCACGAGGGGGAAACGGGTATCTCAATGATGTCCGCTCCTAATTCCTGACTGATGAAAAGAACGTTTTCCTCGTCTTCCATAGTGTTGTAAGTGCAGGTACTGTATATTAGATACCCTCCCTCCTTGAGTGCGGGCCATATCGCCGTGAGTATCTCTCTCTGCCTGGAGGCGCATTTGCGGACATTCTCCATGCTCCAGAGGTCTAAGGCGGGGTTGTCTTTCCGGAACATTCCCTCGCCGGAACATGGGACATCTGCCACGATTACATCAAAAACTCCGCCCACGGAGGAGAAGTCCTGTGGATAATTGTTGGTGACAACACACCTCTCATGTCCCCATTTTATCATGTTTTCAGCCAGTATGTTGGCTCTTTGGCGGACGGGTTCGTTGCTGATGAGCAGGGCTTGGTCGTCCAGAATCTCGCGCAGCAAGGTGGATTTACCCCCTGGGGCGGCGCACAAGTCAAGGACGGTATGGGCGTTTCCTGTCTGTTTTAGTGCCTGGGCAACAAACATGGACGAGGCTTCCTGTACGTAGTAGCCTCCCGCATGGAACAACGGATCGAAAGTGAAGGACGGCCGGTTCTCCAAATAATATCCGTGGGAATACCAGGGGACGGAATGGCTCGGATGGGGACTTGCCGTGAATCCCTTGCAGGAATTGGGACGGAAAGAAACGGTATGGTCTTGCTGCAAGGCTTCGATGAATGTGTCATACTCGGTGTCCGGCAATATCCTTTGTATGCTTTCGGTGAAGTCTTGGGGAAGTTGAATCATTTTGATGTCCGTCTTTTCTGTGGGACAAAGTTACGGAAATTCATAAATTGATTACCTTTGCATAACGGCTAAATTAGAGAATCAGGTGATGCGTTCCTTTATTACATATTGTTGCGGAGGGTTGTTTGCAGTTCTTCTGTATGGGAGTATGCTGGCTTTTCCGTCGGAAGGGTATGCCCAAAGTACGGCGGTAACGGTAGTGTCGGACACAACGGACACGGACGAGGCTTCTTCCGGAGCGTATGATGCTGGGGAAGATTCCTTGGCAACAGCCCCGATGTCTTTCGTCTCATGGGATTCATGGGGGGACGATGGGTTCGGGAGTTTTCTGAAAAGCCTGTTCCT
>CAVEJA010000190.1:7353-10963 GCA_963615745.1 Duodenibacillus sp. | reverse complement strand
TTCCTGGGCGGATGGGGAGTGATTTTGCCGATGGTTGTCCTGCTTTGTGTTCTTCTCTTTCCCGTGTTGCTGATTCTCCTGTTTGTCTTCTTCCTGTTGAGAGACAGAAAGAAAAGGAGGAACTGGAGAGATCCGGACATCTCTCCCTGTGCTGGCGAGCATGACAAGTACATGGAGGCGGAGAAGAAGAAAGACCGTGTCGTGTTGAATATAGCGGTGGGAGTTGCGGTTACCATATTTTTCGCCGCATACGGATGGCGGTTTCCCGCCCTCCTCTCAATAGGTTATATATGTGTGAAGCTGGGCGTTTTGTATAATATAGTACGGGCTCAGAAAAGAGATAACAAATAATAAAAAGCAAGAATACAGGATGAAACAATATTTGGATTTGCTGGAGAGGATAACGACGGAGGGTGTCCGCAAGGAAGATCGTACGGGTACGGGAACGATAAGCGTGTTCGGACACCAGATGAGGTTCAATCTGGAGGAGGGCTTTCCTCTATTGACAACGAAGAAACTCCATCTGAAGAGTATAATATACGAGCTGCTGTGGTTCTTGAAAGGCGATACCAACGTGAGGTATTTGCAGGAACACGGTGTGCGTATCTGGAACGAATGGGCTGATGAAAAAGGAGAGTTAGGCCCTGTTTACGGAAAACAGTGGCGGGCGTTTGAGACCTTGGACAAGGATGGAAACAGAGTTGTTGTAGATCAGATAAAGGATGTGATCAGTCAAATCAGGAATAACCCGGACAGCCGCCGCATGCTGGTATGCGCATGGCATCCCGGCCAGACCGATTACATGGCTTTGCCGCCGTGCCATACCTTGTTCCAATTCTATGTGGCGAACGGAAGACTGAGCTTGCAGCTCTATCAGCGTTCCGCAGACACCTTTTTGGGAGTTCCGTTCAACATAGCTTCCTATGCGCTGTTGCTGATGATGGTGGCTCAGGTTACCGGGACAAAGCCCGGAGATTTTGTGCATACGACCGGTGACACCCACTTGTACCTTAATCATTTGGAGCAAGTGAAGGAGCAGTTGTCCAGAACGCCCCGTCCGTTGCCGGTGATGAGGATAAATCCGGAGGTGAAGGATATTTTCAGCTTCAAGTATGAGGATTTTGAACTGGAGAATTATAACCCCTGGCCGCATATAAAAGCCGAGGTTTCCGTGTAAGATAAAACTTGAGAACGTATGCTTTCCATTATTGTTTGCGTAGCCCGGAATAATGCCATAGGATATAAGAACGACTTGTTATATCACTTGCGGGCGGATTTGAGGCATTTCAAGGAACTGACTACGGGGAATACGGTCATTATGGGACGACGCACCTATGAGTCTCTGCCCAAAGGAGCGTTGCCCAACAGGCGGAATATCGTGCTGACCCGCCAGAAACTGACTTTCCCGGACACGGAGGTTTACTCCTCTTTGGAGGAAGCGTTGGGCCATTGTGCGGAAGAGGAGAAAGTTTTTGTAATGGGAGGAAGCAGCGTATACAGGGAATCGCTTCCGTCGGCAAGCCGCTTGTATCTGACGCTTGTGGACGACGAGCCAGCCTGTGCGGACACTTTTTTCCCGGATTTCGACAGGCGGGAATGGCTGGAGACGGAGCGGGAGCATCATGAAGCCGACGAGCAGAACGACAAACCCTTTGACTTTGTAACGCTGGTTCGCAAATAGAAATGGTATCTGCCGTGAATAACAGGAAAGGCATCCTTTCAAAGGATGCCTTTCCTGTTATTTGTATAGGTATCTTTTGATACTGTGTTTTGGGGTTTTCTCAAATTCGTCCTCGAAAATCTGGAAACTTGCAAGTTTGCTGTATGCGGGTAATTCCTGATTAAGCTGGGTGATGCTGAGTTGTATATGGCTGCGAACATCCATAACGCTCATCTTTTCCTTGTCCATTTGCTCGTAGTTCGGGTGGATAAGTGCCACGAGCTTGTTTTCCCGCGCCACGACAATGGACTCTTCCACAAACGGGAGGTTGTTGATTTGGTCTTCTATTTCCTCGGGATAGATGTTTTGTCCGTTCTGTCCCAGTATCATATTTTTGCTTCGTCCGCGTATGTACAGGTTCTTGTCGCGGTCAAGGATGCCCAGATCGCCTGTTCTCATCCATCCGTCCTCGGTGAAGGCGGCTTTTGTCGCCTCCTCGTTGTGGTAATATCCCAGCATGACATTAGCCCCTCTGACCTGTATTTCCCCTACTTCTTTGTAGGGATTGCTGGAGTCAATGCGGATTTCCATCCTGCCGATGACCTTTCCGACAGACCCCTCCTTGAATTTGTCCCACGGAGAGTAGGTGATCAGCGGCGCACATTCGGTCATTCCGTATCCTGTGGTGTAGGGGAAGTGAATCTGCCGTAGGAAGTGTTCCACATCCTTGCTGAACGGTGCTCCTCCTATAATCACCTCGTAAAGATTGTCTCCCAAGGCTTTTAGCAGCTGCTTTCTGATGGTGGAGAATACTTTTTCCCGGAGAATGGGGAATTTGGTCAGCAGTTTGATTTTGTTGGATTTCAGCTTCGGGAAGATGCTCTTGCGCACAATCTTCTCCATAATCAAGGGCACCATGACGATAACCCACGGATTCTTTGCGGAGAACATTTCTACAATGATGCGGGGACTGGGTGTCTTGGTCAGGAGATGTATGTGTACGCCGCAGCTTAACTCGGTCAGAATCTCAAACGCCAGACCGTACATGTGCGCCATGGGGAGGACGGAGACGACATTCTTTCCCCGTGTAAGTCCGGGAATGGTGTCCTTTGCCCAGCGTACATTGTTCCACAGAGCCCTGTAAGGTATCATAACTCCTTTGGAGAATCCGCTGGTTCCGCTGGTGTAACTAATCATTGCCAGTTCCTCCGGCTGGTCGTTGTGGAATTGCACATCCTCGAAACGCAATACGTATTGGTGGGCTTTGCTGAAGAGTTCCTCACAGAGATGGGGGGTGTTCAGCTTTTTCTTTTTCGCATACAGGACATCCAGAGAATCTATTTGCAGCACGATGCGCAGCTCTTCCATCTGGTTGATATCCATCATTTCCCAAATGGCGTTGGAGACAAACAGGGCTTTGGAGTTGGAATGATTGATGATATGGTGGATGGAAGTGGGCTTGAACTCATGGAGAATGGGGACGGCAACACATCCGTATGACAGGATGCCGAGAAATGTCATTGCCCATCCTGCGGAATTGCGCCCCACCATGGACACCTTGTCTCCCGGCTTTAGTCCTGCGGCTTCAAGTATCAGGCGTACTTTTTCTATGTGTTCCCCGATGTCGCCATAAGTGTAGGTCTCTCCCTGGTAGTTGGAGAGGGCGGGTGTACTCCAGTTCTTTTGGATGGAATTGGCCATCAACTTGAGGAAACTTTGATCCATAGAAGTGTTTTTTTCAGTAGCAAAAGTGGCGCAAAGGTAACAAATTAATATGAAATGAGCCATATTTGGTCTGTAATGTGGCGGGAATGTGTTTTCTGCTTGCCAATATTGTTGATTGTGGAGGAAAAGAAAAGAGCATTAATTGTTTCTTTGTCCACAATTAATGCCCTGGGAAATCATTGGTCGGAAAGAGGCGACTCGAACGCCCGACCCCTACGTCCCGAA
>CAVEJA010000190.1:0-7343 GCA_963615745.1 Duodenibacillus sp. | reverse complement strand
GCGCTACTTTCCGTAAGAATGACGGTGCAAAGTTAGTAATTTATTTAATAGTTATTGTCCTTTGGAGGTGGAATATTCGTGAAGAATTTCATTATTGCGGGAAGAAAGAGGGGTTGTATAATGAATATGGGTTCATGGAATGAGGGTGTGGAGATGGGGTGCGGGGGCTGATGAATGGGCGTTCCGTGATATTTTTTCTAATAAAAAGCCGTGAAACGCTTGGCGGGTGAGAAAATTGTTATATCTTTGCACTCGAAAACACGAATGGTGCCATAGCTCAGTTGGTAGAGCATCGGACTGAAAATCCGTGTGTCCCCGGTTCGATTCCTGGTGGTACCACAATTCGGTGAAACGAGACCCCCGATTTCTGAATAGGAATCGGGGGTCTCGTTTTGGTTACTCTTGGGTAAAGTCGTCTTTACCTACGCCGCAGAGCGGACAGAGCCAGTCTTCCGGCAACTCCTCGAAAGGAGTTCCTGGAGCGATCCCGTTGTCGGGGTCTCCTGCTTCGGGGTCGTAAACGTACCCGCACGCATTGCAAACATACTTATCCATGTCTTTTCATTATTAATAGTGGTGGTTTGTGGTTAATCCATGTCGAACTCGACTTTGTTGCCGTCCCCTACGATGCAGCGTACTGCGGCGAATCCGTCCTGACCATTGGGCTGCTTCTGAGTGAAGGACATGAAGAACGAGGTGGTCTTTTTCCCTATTTCCTCATCGCTGTTGAAAGCCTCGTTGCCAGCAGGAACAGCCTCGCTGATGGTGTAGTCGTAGATGGCTTTGAATTTGCTGCCTTTGGGGATGAGGGCTTTGGCGTTTTCTATCTGTTTCAAAATGCCTTTGGTGTCAAAATGCACGATGTCAATACCTTTCACATCCTTGTAGACAGGGGCTTCAAAGGTCTGCGGGATGTTCTCTATGGGGAGAGCCTGCTGGCTGCCGGTCAGTAGGATTTTCTGGCTGTACGCCATGTCGGAGCTATTGACGACTTTGATGGTTACTGTTTCCAGCTTGTTGCCGTTCTCCTGGGAACACTCGAACTTCATATAATAGACTTTCTCATTGCCCGGATCTACGGATTTTAATATGAGTTTGGCTGCCTCGGCATATCCTTTTTCCTTGTCTGCGTTGTAGGAAGTGCCGTCGATGTGGCATGATGCCAGGGTGAGAGAGATGGCAAGAGCCAATAACTCTGCGAATAAGAGTTGGACTTTCATAGTGCGTTTTCTAATATGGTTAGGTGGCAAAGGTAGTGAATAGATTTTGAAAACTCCGTCTGTTTCGAGAAAAAGAGAGAAACCGAAGAGGAGTAATGTGAATTTGGTGTACCTTTGTAAAGATGGAAATGATGACATTATCCGAATTGAACAGTATGGTCGGTGAGATTCTGACATTGAATTTCACCGGCAAATATTGGGTGCAGGCGGAAATCAGCGAGATGCGGGAGTCGCCAAAGGGATACTGTTTCATGGAATTGGTGGAAAAGAACAGGAATACGGGGGAGGTGTATGCCAAAGCCAGGGCGATGATTCCCCGTAACATATACCCTCTGCTGCGGTTGAATTTCGAGACGGTGACCGAACAGCGGCTTGCGGCGGGGCTGAATGTCCTTGTCCAGGCAGCCGTTTCCTTCCATGAAGTGTATGGCTATTCCCTGGTAATCCATGACATCAATCCGACTTATACCATGGGAAGCATGGTGATGAGGCGGAAAGAGATTATGGAAAGGCTGGAAAAAGAGGGTGTGGCGGATATGAACAAGGAACTGGAACTGCCGTTCCTGTTGCAGCGTATCGCCATTGTCTCCTCTCCCACGGCAGCCGGATATGAGGATTTTTGCAACGAGTTAGACCATAATATATATGGTTATGCCTTTCACCATGCGTTGTTTCCTGCGATGATGCAGGGAAAGGATACGGAGAAAAGCGTCATCTCGGCATTGGATTCTCTGATGGGGAGTGACAAGCCTTGGGATGCGGTGGTCATTATCCGGGGCGGAGGGGCGGTAAGTGACTTGAACTGGTTTGATTCTTACGCCCTTGCCAATCATTGCGCCCAGTTTCCGCTGCCTGTATTGACGGGAATAGGGCATGAAAGGGATGTCTGCGTGCTGGATATGGTGGCTAACAGGCATTTCAAGACCCCCACGGCGGTTGCCGCCTTTCTGATTGAGCGGATGCGGCAGAGGGAGACGGAGCTGGATTCGCTGGAGAGGGCGTTGGGAGACAAGGCGGAAGAAATCCTGGACGAGGCTTTGCGCACGGTACAACGCTGTGCGGACAGGCTGGAAGCGCAGGCTTCCTTGTTTCTTCCCAAGAGGGAAATGTTTCTGCAGCACCTTTACGAAAAGATTATGGCGGAAGCAAACCACAGGATTGAGGTGGCAGATATGGGATTGGAAGCATTGCACAAGAGACTGTGGGAAAGTGCGGACGCGAAAGTACGGAGAGAGGAACAGCGGCTGAAGATGACGGACAGCGTTATCAGGGCTTATCTCCCGGAGAATATATTGAAAAAGGGGTATAGCCTGACACTGAAGGACGGAAAAGCCGTGAGAGACGCACAGGATGTAAAGGCGGGGGACAGAATAGAAACCTGGTTGCAGAAAGGGAAAATAACAAGTATAGTAGAATGACAGATATGAAAGAGATTTTTGAATACGAGAAAGCGGTAGCCCGATTGGAAGAGATCGTATCGGAGCTGGAGCGTAACGACGGGGACATTGATTCTCTTGTGGACAAGTTGAAGGAGGCGCGGAAACTGCTGAAACTGTGCCGGGAGAAACTCTACAAGGTGGACAAGAGCATCAAGTCCTTGCAGAAGAATGACAGCTCCGCGGATTGATTCCGGGGGAGAGGGAAAACAAAAGGAAACCGCTTGGCAAAATGCCAAGCGGTTTCCTTTTGTTGGGATGTATCGGAATACTTATTTTTTAAGCTGGGCGATGGCTGCCTTGATGTTCTTGGCAAGGGAATGGTCGGGATCGATAGCCAGAACCTTGTCGCAATAGTCCGCTGCCTGGGTATAGTCGTCTTTCTTGAAGTAATAGAAAGCGGTATATACAAGACATTCCTTGCGCTCGTGGTTGTAGGATTCGTCCTTGCCTGTCAGACGCTCATAGGCTTTGTCGTAGCAGTCCTTCACGGATTCTATCGGGTTCTCCGGGTCCATGATGGTCTGGATGCGCGCGCGCCAGAACGGGCCGAGGTAGCTGTCCTTTGCCAGTTCCTCCAGTTTCGCGAAGAGTTTGTCGCCTTCCTCCACGTATTTCTTCTTGAGGTCTGTCTTCTCAGGCTTTCCCTCCAATGCGGCGGCGCAGCTGTAATATATCTTTCCTTCTTTCAGGATGCCGTTGGCACTGCCCGGATCGGTCAGCTCGATGAATTTCTTGTAGATTTCCACGGATTTGTCCGCATCGCCAATCTTCTCATAAGCCTCGCTCAAGCCTGTAAGCACGTCCTTGTTCACGGAATCCAGCTTGTAAGCCTTCTCGTAGGACTTCACCATAAGGGCGGTGTCCATGTTTATCTCCGCAAGCTGACCCAGATATTTGTAGTCGGTAGCGTTGTAAAGCGTGTCGGTGAACATCCCGAAGAACTTGTCGCCGGCTTCTTTCGCCGCCTGTGTCTGCATTAATTCCATCAGATTGTAGAATTTCATACGGTTCAGACTGATGGCTTTCGGGTTCTTGGGAAGAATCTCATTGACTTTGTCCAGTGATGCCTGGTAGTTCTTCTCGGCGAAAAGGATGATGGCGTATTGCTCCTGGGCCTCGATGTCTCCGCCATTGGAAGCGGCGAAGTAGGTGTCATAGGCCTTTTTAGCCTCGGCAATCTTGTTCTGGTGATAGTAGATGGCACCAATGGACTTGTTCACATCGGGGTCGTTGGGGAATTTCTCCTTGAATTTCGCCAGAATCTCCAAGGCATACTCCGGGTTGATGTACTTGTACACATCGGCGGATTTGAGGTATGCGGATTTCTCCTTGGGCTTGATGTTGATGGCTTCCTCGTATTTTGCGGAGGCGGTTCCGTAGTCTTTCAACTCGTAGGTCGCGTCACCGTACAGCATGACAGCGTCGAAGTCAGAGCCGTCCTGCTCGTATGCCAGTCGTCCCATCTCTGCGGCTTGTTGGTAAAGTCCTGCCTGGAGGAACTGTTTTCCAACGACAATCAGAGCCTCTGTCTTTTTCAGAGCCTTCCTGTACTTCTTGTCGTCGATAAATGTGGAGAATTCGTTCAGGGCGGCAAGGTTGTCTTTCTTGGAAAGATTGATGATGTTTTCCACTTCCTTCTGTGCCTCGGGGTCCAAAGTGAAGGCTTTGTCGTCGGCACTCATGGGATTTGTACTCAATGCGAAGGCAAGTCCTGTCGCAAGAATGATTAGTTTTCCGTGTTTCATTATTCTATTTTTGTATTGTTTTTATTCGGTTACATCCACTGCTCTCACATGGACGGGCACGATGGGAAGCAGTTGGGAGGACTTCGTGATGATGAGCTGTCCTTCCGTGTCGGTGAGATAGTGGTAGAAATTGCGGTTCAAAGCCTGCATATAGGGTTCGGTGGAGGAGATGAACAGCTTTCGGATAAGCGGATAGTCGGCTGTGGCGATATAATATTGTACCGGCTGGAAGCTGTTGCTTTCCTCCGCGATGGCGGAGTTGCTGACACTCATAACCCTTACTTTGTCGCTGAAAGACAGGTTGGTGGTGTCTTTGGGATTGCGAATCCAGTCCACTCCGACAATGCCAATGGCGTTCCGGGTCTGGGAAACGTAGGAGATGACATTGGGGTTTGACTTGGCGGTTTTGAGGTTGCCCTTCAGTTCCGCCCCTCCGCAGAGGGAGTCGCGCACGAAACGCACCGTACTGGAGTTCTCGTCGTCGAAGACCAGCTCAATCTGTCCCTTTGTCCTGGCATGCGGTATCTGGTTCCATTGGGTGATTTTCCCCATGACGATACGGCGGATGTCGTTGATGGATATGAGGGAATCGGTGTTGTCCGGGTGGATAATCAAGGCTATGGCATCGTGGGCGAAAGGCTGGCTCTCGACAACCAGCTGGTATTTGTTGAGGATACTGGCTTTTTCCGGCTCGCTGAGCGGGCGGGTGGTGATGACCATGCGGAAACTGTCCTGAAGCATGAGGCTGATGGCCTTTGTCTCAGGTACGAAAGTGGTGTCTAAAATGGCTTCCGGGTATTTCGCATGAAAGGCGTTGAACTCTTGTTCCATGATGGGACGGAAGGTCTCGTCGCAAGCCACCTGTACCGTATTATAGTCTTCTTTGGTCTGTTGCGAGCTGTTTCCAGAGCATGAGTAAAGCCCCAAAACGGCGCAACCGAGGAAGAGGGAAGTGATAATATGGATTTTCATGAAAGACAATTTAGATGCAAATATACTCTATTCTTGTGATTTTTCAAATTTTCTGCGGCATGATTGAACAAAATTGCGATTTTTTTTCTCTCCCGGCTCGCTTGCCGCAGGGAGAGATACCATAATAATATATGCCGGAACGGGCTTTGTCGTCCCGTATATCCCTGTTTCCAAATCTGCCTTTGGGCATGCGATTTAACATTCGTTTGTCCGCCATTTAACATTTCTCGGAGACAGCGGTCGTAACTCCGCGGTTTAGAAAAATTGTTATGCGGTTTTACTCCTCGAAAAAGCCCGTTTTAACACTCGTAACTCCGCGAGTTAGGAGTGCTGAATCGCAGAGTGATGATTCGGAACGCTTCTCCTGTCTCTATTGTTACGCCGCTTGGGGTGGTGCGGATGGGGAATAAAAAGAGCGGGGTCGTGAACTCACGACCCCGCTCTTGAAAGGTTATGCAATCTGTTCGTTACATCAATTGGAATCTAACAGGAAGCTGGAACCAAACGTTCACGGGCTTTCCCTGCTGACGACCCGGAGTAAATCTGGGTAAGGACTTGACCACGCGGGTAGCCTCACGGTCGCAACTGGGGTCTAAGGACTTCAAAATCTGTACCTCGCCGACCTCACCTGTACCCGTAACCACGAAGCGGAGAAGTACCACACCCTGTATGCCCTGGTCTTGTGCGGCAGATGGGTATTTCACATGCTCGGCGATGTATTTCATCAGAGCACTTTCTCCTCCAGGGAATATAGGCATCTGCTCAACATAACTGAAGACTTTTGTCTCTTCAGTAGGCTTGGAAGTGATGACTTCCTTGATGTCTGCGATGTCCTTTCCGTGGACTTCATCGTTACCTTTTACGTCTGCAATAGAAATAGCGACTTTGCTTTCGCCCAACTCTTTCTGGCTCTTCATCTCGTCCTCCTTGGTCACTTCGTTGTCTTTTACGATTTTCGGAGCGGTGAATTTGATGGAGCTCTTGATCTGTTGTGGCTGAGCCTGCTTGGGTTCTACTTTCTTGATGATGTGCTTGTCTTCCACTTTAGCCTCCTCCAACTTGGAAAGCTGTGTTGTAGTCACAGTCTCCTGGGTGTTTTTGGGGGTGATGGTCTTCACCAGAAGGGGAAGGAAGATAGCGGCGAGAAGCAGAACGACGACAGAAACCAGAGACTTCGTATTACGTGAGCCGGTCTCGGCACGCAGTACATAAGCCCCGTAGGCTTTGTTCTTACCCTCGAATATGAGGTCGCACCAATTTTGTGAGTATAAATCAATCTTTGCCATAATGTTACTCTTTATTGGGCTTTACCGCCATTATTCTTGTAATAATCTATCATCTGCTGGTCGAAATCCGTTATAGGAACGATAACGTACTTGCCTATGTCGCAGATTTGCATCTCGTCCAATACATCAATAAGGTTCTTGTAGGTGGCTCCGTCCGTTGCCTTGATAATGACATTGGGGGTTCCTTCCGCTGCGCGGATGTCAGCCAGTTCCTTATTGAATTGTTCTTTCTGCTTTTGTTCCTTCAGCGCGCTTCCTGTTTCCATTGCGGCATACTTCTTGCGAAGAGCCTTGACCTTCTGGATGGCGGCGATGTTCTTCTGTGCAAGAACCTTGCGCAGACCTTCCTCGCCATAGCTGGTTTTCTTCAATGTGTGGATTTCAGGAATACCCTGATAGTAGTAAAGGATGTTATCCTTGTCCAAAAGCAGCGTTACAGCGTCTGAAGCCTTGACTTTGTTCTGCTGATCCTCTTTCAGATCCTTCTTGTTGGAGGGCATGTTGATCTCCATGGATTTGGGTCTTGAAAGGGTCGTACAGAGCATGAAGAAGGTAATCAGAAGCATCATCATGTCCACCATAGGCGTAAAGTCTACGCGGGCATTTATTTTCTTTTGTTTTGCTAAAGCCATATTTACCTCCTTAATTTATTCGTCAATAGCCTTCACCTTCTTGAGGTTG
>CAVEJA010000189.1:0-3723 GCA_963615745.1 Duodenibacillus sp. | reverse complement strand
GAATAAACCGTGTTGTCAGATATAAGCTGCTATTTGTCAATATCAAGTAGTTGTGTGGATTGCACCTCTCAGTGGAACTCACTGTTCCCCTAACTGAAATAGTTTGTTTACGTAGAATTAGGGGATACAGATAGCATCAAAGAACAATGAAAAACAATCATTATATTTGCAGGTCCTGACTTCGTCACTCAAAAAATACTCAATATTTTCCTAAACTTTTCTACAGTCTTGATATGGTGATTTCTATTGGCTATTGAGTGAATAACATGAACGCCACTTCATTAAAGAAGTGGGCTACTCCTCCCTCCTTTGTAGTGGGGAGATGGGAGCGACGCGGATTTACTTTGTCACAGAAGCTCATCGGGCATAGGAACGGGTTTCCCCGTTTTCCTTACGACAGGCATGGAGGCGTTGTACGAGCGCAGTCTGTCGGAGAGAGCCTTTGCCAGTTCACTCACTTTTTCGGGATGGGCTGCCGCCACGTTGCGGGTTTCCCCCATGTCCTCCTTCAGATTGTACAGTTCCAAAGCCCCTTTCCGTATGCCGGGAACGGAGGAGGAGATGTACGCGTCCGGGGAGATGTTGCCACGACTGGGATCAACCTTCTCTCCGTCCACAGCGTTTGCCATGACATATACGAGTTTCCAGTCGCCCTTGATGATTGTGCTGAGAAAATCCACTTCTGCTTTGAATGACACTTTCCATTGGTGCGGATAATGGAAAAGGATTTCCCTCTGAGGGTCTATTCCGGAAACGGATTCCGGGATGACGGGACTGTTGTTCTTTGCAGCGTATTTCGCTCCCTTGGTGACGAGGCTTACAAGGCTTTTCCCGTCCACAGTCTGATCCGTCACATAGTCTTTCACGCCTGCCATCTCCAGAATTGTAGGGAACAAGTCCTCCGGCATCGTGGGCGTGTTGATCTGTACTCCGGCAGTGGTCTTCCCGTGCCAGTAGATGGAGAGGGGGACACGGATGCCGCCCTCGTAGCACGAGCCTTTCCCCTCTCGCAGCGGGGCGTTCTGGGTGTGCGGGATGCCGCCTTTGGAAGTGATGTCGGCATTGCCTCCGTTGTCCGCCATGAAAATGATGATGGTATTGTCCGCAATGCCTTTCTTCTCTAAGAAGTCCATGATGTCACCGAGGCTCTTGTCTACGCCCTCCACCATAGAGGCGTAGTTGGACTGTCCCTTGTCCTGCCCCATGTCGGCGTAGTAGTCGAAGAAGCGCGGGTCTTTCTGGATGGGAGTGTGGGTGGCATAGTGGGACATGTACAGATAGAAAGGCTGCTTGTGGCGGATGGGGTAGTCCAGCGTCTTCAAGGCCTCCTGGGTCAGGGCTTCCGTCAGGAAGATGTCCTGCCCGTAATATTGCGTTAAATCCTGTACGGCTGACATATTCCACTTTTCCGGAATATTCCCGAAGTTCTCCTTTCCCCGGTAACTGCGGGGCAAGCCGGCATTTGTCCCGGAGACATTCACAACAAACCCCATGTTATAAGGTGTCGCCCCCGGAGTTCCAGCGGATGCCCAGTGCGCCTTTCCCACGTGGATGGTGTAATATCCCGCGTTTCTCAGCAGCTGGACCAACGGAGTGGCGTACTGGGTGTCGTTGATTCCCTTTACAGGACTAAGACCATTGATGTTCCACTGGGGACGGCTGAAAATATCCCCATTCTTTTCCTCATAAGTCTTGGAACCGTTTGCTCCTCCCACCGCATCGCTCGGCTCGTCTTTTGCCATGGAAGTCCAGTTGGTGATGTGCGAGTGCGCCGCATTCATGCCGCACATGATGCTGGTACGCGTGGGCGTGGAGACGGGGCAGGCATAGGCGTGGGAGAAGCGGACACCCATATCCGCCAGTCTCTGCATGTTCGGAGTGCGGAAGCGCAGGTTGTTCGGGTACTGCACCCCGTCATATTCCACTTGGCTGTCCGCCCATCCGTAGTCGTCCACAAGGAAGAAAATGATGTTCGGCTGTTTCTTGGCGGAAGTCTGGGCTATCGCCAGAGGAGAGAGAGCCAGAATGCCCCCAAAGGATTTCAAATATTTGTTCATAATTTGGTTTGTCTAAGTTCGTATGCAAAGATAGTCGTTTCCGAGGAAAGAGGGATATGTTCCCGTCCTTTTCAGAGAGCTTGTATGAAAGAAGCCGGGCGCATCCATAAGGATGCGCCCGGCTTCTTCTATTTGTATTGTTCTTAAAAAATATTAAAGCTGCGGACCTGCGGCTACAAGTGCCTTGCCGGCATCGTTTGTAGTGTACTTGCCGAAGTTCTTGATGAAACGCGCAGCCAAGTCCTTTGCTTTCTCGTTCCACTGGTTTGCGTCAGCATAAGTGTCGCGAGGATCAAGGATATGGGTGTCTACGCCTTCAAGTTCTGTAGGAACGGTGAAGTTGAACATAGGAATCTGCTTGGTAGGAGCTTTGTCGATAGCACCGCTCAGGATGGCATCGATGATGCCTCGGGTGTCACGGATAGAGATACGTTTGCCCGTTCCGTTCCAACCTGTATTGACGAGGTATGCCTTTGCACCGCTCTTCTCCATCTTCTTGACGAGTTCCTCGGCATATTTTGTCGGGTGCAGTTCCAGGAAAGCCTGACCGAAGCAAGCGGAGAAAGTAGGAGTAGGCTCTGTGATACCTCTCTCTGTACCTGCCAATTTGGCTGTGAAACCAGACAGGAAGTAGTATTTGGTCTGCTCCGGGGTAAGGATAGATACAGGAGGAAGTACGCCAAAGGCGTCAGCGGAAAGGAATATTACCTGTTTTGCGGCAGGTGCGGATGAACCCGGCTGAATGTTCTTGATGTGATTGATAGGATAAGAAACACGGGTGTTCTCTGTGGTGCTCTTGTCTGCGAAGTCAATCTTGCCGGCAGCATCAACAGTTACGTTCTCCAACAAAGCGTCACGCTTGATGGCGTTGTATATATCGGGCTCTGATTCCTTGTCCAGATTGATTACTTTTGCGTAGCAGCCGCCCTCGAAGTTGAACACGCCGTTGTCGTCCCATCCGTGCTCGTCGTCGCCAATCAGCTTGCGCTTGGGATCGGTAGACAGAGTGGTCTTGCCCGTACCAGAGAGACCGAAGAAGATAGCGGTGTTCTCGCCATTCATGTCGCAGTTTGCAGAGCAGTGCATGGAGGCGATACCCTTCAAAGGAAGATAGTAGTTCATCATAGAGAACATACCTTTCTTCATCTCTCCGCCGTACCATGTGTTGATGATAACCTGCTCGCGGGAAGTGGTGTTGAAAGCGACACAAGTCTCGGAATTCAGACCGAGTTCCTTGTAATTCTCCACTTTGGCTTTGGAAGCGTTGTAGATAACGAATGTAGGCTCGAAGTTCTTCAATTCCTCTTCTGTAGGACGGATGAACATGTTTGTAACGAAGTGAGCCTGCCATGCAACCTCAACGATGAAACGAACAGCCATACGGGTGTCTTTGTTCGCACCGCAGAAAGCGTCTACAACATACAGATTCTTGTTGCAAAGTTCTTTTTGTGCGATAGCTTTTACCTGTGCCCATACATCCTCGGACATGGGGTGGTTGTCGTTTTTGTATGATTCGGAAGTCCACCATACGTTGTTGTGGGACTGTGCGTCATCAACAATATACTTGTCTTTAGGAGAACGGCCGGTGAAGATACCCGTCATGACGTTTACCGCGCCGAGCTCTGTCTCCTGACCAACCTCGAAACCTTCAAGACCAGCTTTTGTC
>CAVEJA010000188.1:0-6707 GCA_963615745.1 Duodenibacillus sp. | reverse complement strand
CTTTTGTAAAACATTATACCCTATCATAACGGTTTATGAAAACGAAGAAAAAGATACAATTCAGTTTGGTTTACCGGGATATGTTCCAAAGTTCCGGCAAATTCCAACCCCGAAAAGACCAGTTGGCGCGCATTGCTCCCGTCATTATTGAAATGGGATGCTTTGCCAGAGTAGAGACAAACGGTGGTGCTTTCGAACAGGTGAACCTTCTCGCCGGAGAGAATCCCAACGAAGCCGTCCGCGCATTCTGCAAGCCATTCAATGAAGCAGGCATAAAGACACACATGCTCGACCGCGGATTGAACGCACTCCGTATGTATCCCGTACCCGACGATGTACGCAAACTCATGTACAAAGTCAAGAAAAAACAAGGCACGGATATTACCCGTATATTCTGCGGATTGAACGATGTGAGGAACATTATTCCAAGCATCCAGTACGCCAAAGAGGGAGGAATGATTCCACAAGCCACTTTGTGCATCACCAACTCCCCCATCCATACTGCGGAATATTATAGCAAAATAGCAGACCAGCTCATTGAAGCGGGAGCTCCGGAAATATGTTTGAAGGATATGGCGGGTATCGGACAACCGGCAATGCTGGGAAAACTGACTGCCATGATCAAGAAAAAGCACCCGGAAATCATCATCCAGTACCACGGACATTCCGGTCCCGGTCTTTCCATGGCATCCATACTCGAAGTCTGCAACAACGGAGCTGACATTATAGACACCGCTATCGAGCCTCTCAGCTGGGGAAAAGTCCACCCGGACATCATCTCCGTCCAGAGCATGTTGAGGAATGAAGGCTTTGATGTCCCGGACATCAACATGAACGCCTACATGAAAGCCCGCACAATGACCCAGGAGTTCATTGACGAATGGCTCGGATATTTCATCAATCCTGCCAACAAGCACATGTCATCCCTCCTTTTGGGATGCGGACTGCCTGGTGGGATGATGGGTTCCATGATGGCGGATCTCGGTGGAATCCAAGGTGCTATCAACAATATCCGCAAAAAAAACGGAGAGGCGGAGCTTACCACAGACGATATGCTCGTCGCACTCTTCAACGAGGTGGAATATGTATGGCCTATGGTGGGCTATCCTCCTTTGGTTACGCCATTCTCCCAATATGTGAAGAACATCTCCCTCATGAATCTGCTTACCTTGGCGCAAGGAAAGGGTCGTTTTGTCATGATGGACGACGCCATGTGGGGAATGATTCTTGGAAAGAGCGGAAAAGTTCCTGGAAAAATCGCTCCCGAACTGAAGAAACTCGCAAAAGAAAAGGGCAAGGAGTTCACCGACATTGACCCGCATACACTTTATCCCAACGCTCTTGACGACTTCAAGAAGGAAATGAATGAAAACGGATGGGACTACGGACAGGATGACGAGGAACTCTTTGAACTGGCCATGCACCCTGAGCAGTATCGGAACTACAAGAGCGGACAAGCCAAAAAGAACTTTGAGGCAGACCTACAAAAAGCAAAAGAAGCCAAGATGGTGTCAAAAGGCATGTCTCCCGAGCAGATAGCAGAGTTCAAGCATGCGGAAGCAGATCCTATCGTGGCAACAGAAACAGGACACATCCTTTGGGAAATAGGTGCGGCGGACGAGGCACGCCAAAGTATAGAGCCTTATATCGGCAAACAGTATGCTGAGGGTGACGAATTCTGTATCATCGAGACACTCAATGGCAGACTTGTTTCCGTCCCTGCAAATTTGGGAGGAAAACTTGTGGAAATCACCGCAAAACAAGGAAGCACTGTCAAACGAGGCGACACCATAGGCTATATCAGGCGTTCCTAAACTTGCTTTTCCAAGTTGAAAAAAAAGAAGAGACAGAGAAATACCACTATTTTCTGTCTCTTCTTTTCTTGTTTTTATTGACAGGAAAGTCATAAGAACGATGTCACAGTTACAGCCATACCCGCCACCCTATTCCGCCTAACAAGGAAAACGCCTCTGCGGTTTACGCCTCGAAAAATCCCTGTTTCCAAATCTGCCTTCTGGCATGTAATTTAACATTCATTTGTCCGCCATTTAACATTTCACGGAGATAGCGGTCGTAACTCCGCGGTTTAGAAAAATTGTTATGCGGTTTTACACCTCGAAAAGCCCTGTTTAACACTCCTAACTCGCGGAGTTACGAGTGCTAAAACGGTGAGTTAGGAATACCAAACCGCCTGTTTGAAAAGCCCCGCTCACCAGACAGGCGGGCGGGGCTTGTTTTTCACCTCAAAAACATGGCGTTTTTCTTACTCTTTCATCAAATATCCTTTGAAAGAAGCAAAGTCCTTGGACATGGAAACACTCTGTTTCGTTCCCTTCATAAAGGCAGCCAGACGTTCCGGGACAGGGATCTCCCTGCCAATAACAGCCTCCACCGTACTCTTGAACTTAGCCGGATGAGCTGTCTCGCAGAACACGCCTGTCTCTCCCGCCCTCAGGCCTTCCTTCAAGGCGCGATAACCGCACGCTCCATGGGGGTCCAGCAAATAGCCGTTCTCTTTATAGCATGATGCCAGGGTCTGTTTGATTTCCTCGTCCGAATAAGCAGCACCACTGATAACGGACTTTATTTTGTCATAATCATTATTATACAGGGCTATGATACGGGCAAAATTACTTGGATCACCTACATCCATAGCATTGGCGACAGTCTGCACACTGGGCTTCGGCTCGTATTTCCCTGTTTGCAGATACTTATAGAAAATATCGTTGGCATTATTGGCAGCAATGAATCTCCTAACGGGCAGTCCCATTTCCGCACCAAACAATGCGGAAGTGATATTGCCAAAGTTTCCGCTTGGCACACACACCACAACGTTGTCTGCCAACCCCATCTTCTTCAACTGGGCGTAGGCATAGAAATAATAGAACGACTGCGGAAGGAAACGGGCCACATTGATACTGTTGGCTGAGGTAAGGGTCATGTGATGATTGAGTTCCTCGTCCATAAAAGCATTCTTCACTAAAGCCTGACAGTCATCAAAAGTCCCATCAACCTCCACCGCTGTTATATTCCTGCCCAATGTGGTGAACTGGCTTTCCTGAATCTTGCTCACCTTACCCTGGGGATACAGAACATATACATGGATTCCCTCCACGCCAAGGAAGCCGTTGGCTACCGCACTCCCGGTATCTCCGCTCGTGGCAACAAGCACGTTCACCAGTCTCTGGTCTCCACTCTTCTTGCGGAAATACCCAAGCATGCGCGCCATGAACCGCGCCCCGACATCCTTGAACGCCAGTGTCGGACCATGAAAAAGTTCCAGACTGTATATATTCTCCTCAACTTTCACTACCGGACAATCAAACTGGAGAGTTTCATATACAATAGTTTTCAAGTCATCCGCAGGAATATCCTCTCCGAAAAAGGATTTTGCGACCTCAAAAGCTATCTCTTGGAATGACAGATTCTCTATATTCTCATAAAAACTCTCTGACAAAGGGGTGATACGTTCCGGCATAAACAAGCCTTTATCCGAAGCCAACCCTTGGGTAACCGCCTCCTGCAATGTCGCTAAAGAAGCCTTTCCGTTTGTACTATAATATCTTATCATAACACTGAAGCCTATCTTATTTTCATAAACTCATTCATAAACTCATTCAAGTGGAGCATTCCATAACTTCCGCCCACACAACTGATCTCATCATACCGGGTGACATCATCCGCCTTTATTCCCGGATACCATATTAAAAAGGGAACAGGCTCGTCCACATGGGTGCGTACCTCCACAGGAGTAGGATGATCAGGCAACACAGCCATGCACACAGGTTCTTCCCATTGGGAAATCGCTTCATAGACTGGCTTGACTATACGGCTGTCCAGGTATTCTATGGTCTTTAATTTCAACTCCAAGTCCCCGTCATGCCCCGCCTCGTCGGATGCCTCCAGGTGCAAGAAAACAAAATCTTCGTTCTTCAGAGCATCTATGGCAGCCTGTGCCTTCCCCTCATAATTGGTATCAGAAAGCCCTGTCGCGCCTTCCACATCCACGACACGCAGTCCCGCATAATGTCCGATACCGCGAATCAAGTCCACGGCAGAGATGACAGACCCTGTCTTTATGGCGGGATATTGCTGCATCAGGGTTTTCATGTTAGGACGATAGCCGCCACTCCACGGCCAAATCGAATTGGCAGAGTCCCTGCCCTGAGCGACACGGGCTTTATTGAGGGGGTGTTCGGCAAGCAGTTGCTGAGATTTCAGAATCAAATCGTTTATTAGTTCCGCCGTCTCTTGGGCGGACATCCGTCCGTCCGCCTCCTCCCCTGATGCTATCTCCGGCTTTACCAACAGAGGTTTCCAAGGCTCATTGGGATGATCGTGCGGAGGCGCGCACACCAAATGCTTGTTTCCACCTTTTATTATCAGCAAATGTCTGTACTGGATGCCCGTAATAAATCTTATCCGCTCGTTTCCCAATTTGTCATCGAGAAACTTTATGAGCATATCTCCCTCCTCCGTAGTAAGATGTCCGCCGTGGTGATTCTTGATACAGCCATTTTCCAGACATATTATATTGCATCGGATAGCCATATCCTCGGGTTGCATCTCATAACCGATGCTTGCCGCCTCCAGAGGTCCGCGTCCTTCATAAACAACATTCAGATCATATCCCAGAATAGCCGTATTGGCGACCTCGCTTCCTGGGAGAAAACCTTTGGGAATGGTCTGCAAGCGACCTGTTTTCCCCTCCCGCGCCAGCTTGTCCATCATAGGAGTGGAAGCGTATTGGAGAAGCGTCTTTCCTCCCAAAGCCTCAACAGGATGATCCGCCATCCCGTCGCCCAGAATGATAATGTGCTTCATCGGTTCTTAGATATTGGCAATGGACATGATATTGGCGAACACACCAGCCGCTGTGACGCTCGCACCAGCTCCATATCCCCTGATCATCATAGGATAATCCTTGTAACGGGCGGTTGTCAGCAGTACCATATTATTGGAGCCCTCCAACGTGTAGAAAGGATGATTCCTGTCCACCGTCTCCAATGCCACTTTGGTTTTTCCATGATCCATCGTGGCAACAAAACGCCAGCGTTTGCCTTCTTTCTCCAAAGCCTTGCGCTTCTCTTCAAATCCGGCATCAAGAGCGGGAAGTTTCCGCCAGAAATCGTCAAGGCTGCCTTCGAAGTATTCGTCAGGGATGAACAGATGTTTCTCCACATCCTCCTGCTCCACCTTGAATCCCGCCTCACGGGTCAGAATGACCAGTTTCCGAATAACATCTTTCCCACTCAGATCCACACGAGGGTCGGGCTCGCTATATCCTTGCTCCCTTGCCCTGCGGATAGTTTCGGAGAACGGAACATCCGCCGCTATCTCATTGAAGATAAAATTGAGAGTTCCACTGACCACAGCCTCTATTTTCAAGATTTTGTCGCCGGAATTGAGCAGATCATTAATCGTTCCTATAATCGGAAGCCCGGCTCCCACATTGGTCTCGAAAAGGAACTTCACTCCTCTCTCCAAGGCTGTTTCCTTCAATTTGATATATTTGTCATACTCAGAGGAGGCGGCAATCTTGTTTGCAGCCACTACGGAAATGTTGTGTTCCAGCAACGGCTGATATATCCCAGCCACTTCCTTGCTGGCAGTACAGTCCACGAAAACACTGTTAAAGATATTCATTCTGATTATCTCTGACAACAAGTGCTGCACATCACTCGGTTCGGAATTCTTCAAATCCTCCCGATAGGTATCCAGATTCAAGCCATCCCTGTTGAAAATGGCATTATGGCTGTTTGCCACTCCCACAATATTCAATTTGAGATGCCGTGTCTCTATCAATTTCTCATACTGAGAGTGTATCTGCGCTATCAGATGCCCCCCGACAGTTCCCGTTCCACAGACGAACAAGTTCAGCACTTTGTTCTCTGAAAGGAAGAAAGAGTCATGCAGAACATTCATGGTCTTATGCAGCAATTCGCTTTGAACGACAAAGGAGATATTGGTTTCGGAAGCTCCTTGCGCACAGGCAATCACACTTATTCCGCTTCTGCCTAACGCTCCGAACAGTTTCCCGGCAATGCCCGGGGTATGTTTCATCTTCTCGCCAACGATTGCCACAGTTGCCAACCCCGTCTCCACATTCATAGGATACATAGCCCCAGTGGCTATCTCCTTGGAAAACTCATTGTTCAACACCTTTGCAGCCTCCTCCGCATCAGCTTCCTGAAGACCAATTGACGTGGAATTTTCAGAAGAAGCCTGACTTACCAGAAATACGGAGATTCCCGACTCTGCCAAAGCCGTGAATATACGGCGGTTTACACCGATAACGCCTACCATGGAGAGACCGGATACCGTAATCAGGGCTGTACCTTTTATACTGGAAATGCCCTTGATAGGTTTCTTGTTGTCCTCTACCTTTGCCTTGATAATCGTCCCGGGATTTTCTGGATTGAAGGTATTCAGCACCCGTATGGGTATATCCTTCACGCAAACGGGGTAAATCGTTGGCGGATATACCACTTTTGCACCGAAATTGCACAGCTCCGTTGCCTCCACATAGCTTAATTCATCTATTGTATAGGCACTGCGGATAACCCTCGGATCGGCTGTCATGAAGCCATCCACATCTGTCCATATCTCCAAAACCTCGGCATCCAAAGCCGCAGCAATAATCGCTGCCGTGTAATCACTACCTCCACGACCTAAATTCGTGGTTTCGCCAGTGGTCTTGTCCGCAC
>CAVEJA010000187.1:0-6320 GCA_963615745.1 Duodenibacillus sp. | reverse complement strand
TTGTCACTTGCGCCTACCCTCGTAAAGATTTTGTCCACTATCCCCACGTGCGCGCTTTCCGCAGGAACGAAACTTCCCGTTTGCGCCAGCAGTACAATCAAAGCCGTCTGGCGGAGCAGGGCGGACTTCCCCGCCATGTTCGGTCCTGTGATGATCATGATTTGCTGTTTCTCCGTATCCAATACAATATCGTTGGGAACATAGGTCTCCCCAGCCGCCATTTCCGTCTCTATCACGGGGTGACGACCCTCTTTTATCACCAGTTCGGTCGTGTCATCCACCGTCGGCCGCACGTACTTGCGCTCCTGCGCTATCAGCGCGAAGCTCAGCAGGCAGTCCAGGCGGGACAGATACAACGCCGTTTTCTGCATCTGGGCGATGTATGACACGGCATACTCCGTCAGTTCCGCATATATCCGCGCCTCCAAAGCGATGATACGGTCTTCCGCCCCCAGTATCTTCTCCTCGTACTCTTTCAGTTCCGGGGTGATATACCGCTCCGCCTGCGCCAGCGTCTGTTTTCTGATCCATTCGGGAGGCACTTGCTCCTTGAACGTATTGCGCACTTCCAGATAATAGCCGAACACATTGTTGAACCCTATCTTCAGACTGGCTATCCCCGTCCGTTCCACTTCCCGCTGCCTCATCCTCGACAGATAATCCTTGCTGGAGGTGGATATTTCCCGCAACTCGTCCAGTTCCTCGTTCACGCCCTCGGCGATATATCCCCCCTTGTTCGTCATGGAGGGAGGGGATGGCAGCAGGGTTCTTTGTATCTTCTCCCGCAGCTCGTCGCATGAGGAGAGATGGCTTCCCAAATCTCTCAGAGAAGCCAGCGAGGCATTCCCGCATGCTTCCTTGATGGGGGCTGTCGCCTCCATGTCGGCACGCAGTTGCTGCATCTCCCGTGGCGTGATTCTTCCCATGGAAAGCTTGGCTGTGAGCCGCTCCATGTCCCCTATCGTTTGGAGGTTCTCCCTCACCGTGTCCTGGAACTGCCGTTCCCGGAAGAGGTATTCCACCCCGTTCTGACGGGTCTCTATGTTCTTTACATTGCACAAAGGAAAGGAAATCCACCGGCGCAGAAGCCTCCCGCCCATCGGGGTGAGGGTTCTGTCCAGTATGGAGAGCAGGCTTTTCCCGCCCTCCGCCATGGGGTTCAGTATCTCCAGATTGCGCATGGTGAAGCTGTCCAAGCGCACATACCCCTCCTCGTCTATGCGTTTCAGCGTGGTCACATGCCCCAGATGCGTATGCTGCGTCTCGTCCAAATAGAACAGGATAGCCCCGGCGGCGGTCAGAGCCGTGGTCATGTGCGACACCCCGTAGCCTTTCATGTTCTTTACCTTGAAATGTTTGCACAGGCGGTCGTGGGAGTTTTTCTCGTTGAACGCCCAGTCCTCCATCTCGAAAGTGTAGTAGCGTTTCCCGAAAAGGGTGGCGAACCGCTCCCCGGAGTTGCGGGGAATCAGCACCTCCTTGGGCATATAGTTGTTGCACAGCTTGACGATATAGTCCGTCGTCCCCTCCGCCACGGCGAATTCCCCCGTGGAAATATCCAGCAGGGACAGTCCGCATACCGCCTTGCCCAGGACGACGGAAGCAAGGAAATTGTTTTCCTTGCAGGAAAGCACGTTGTCGGTCAGTGCCACGCCCGGTGTCACCACCTCCGTAACACCCCTTTTCACCAGCTTCCGGGTCAGTTTCGGGTCTTCCAGCTGGTCGCAGATGGCCACCCTGTGCCCTGTCCTGATCAGTTTGGGGAGGTAGCTGTCCAATGCGTGGTGGGGAAATCCCGCCATCTCTATGGCAGCCGTTTTCCCCTTGTTGTTCCTGTGCGTCAGGGTGATTCCCAGTATTCGGGATGCGGTCACAGCGTCCTCGCAATAGGTCTCGTAGAAATCGCCGCAGCGAAAAAGGAGTATGGCATCGGGATGTTTCGCCTTGAAAGAGCGGAACTGCGCCATCATCGGGGTTAATGTCTCTTCTGCCATTTTCTTTATTGCCTTCCAACAACAAAGGTACAAAAAAACAAGGAAGCCAATCTGCGGTGGAGGCGGTTATTTCACCTTGGAGGTCATCGGGTATTTCAGGTTTTTGTACCCGGAAAGATATATTCTGGCAGACCCGAAACCGAGGTTCAGGAAGCAGGCGACAGGCAGATGGTTGTCGTCGTCCGTGACATAGAACGTGCCTATCTCCTTTTCCTTGCCGTCCGTTTTCTGCATGAAGGAGGTCTTCAGGCAGCGGTATGTCCCCGAGCCGTTCTTCAGTTTCACCTTTTCCTTTCCCCTGTACACCAGGGTATGCTCCTCCATGCCGTTCCCGTCGGTCATATAGAACTTGATGGCATATCCCGGCGACATCCTCGACGCGTCCAGCGACCGTGCGCGCATCAGCAGGCTTGCCATGTCGTACACGGTGTATCCGCACTCCTCGGACTTCCATGAGGAAACGCCGTAGGGGTTGATGTACTGTTGTTTGATGCGGGTTTTGTTCCCCTGGTACGAGAACCACACCTTCCGTATGCGGTATTTGCTCCCCTCCATGTCCGTTTTCGTGTAGAACAGCGGCAGGAGTTCCTTGCTCATATAGCTGGTCAGCGTGTCGCGCAGGACGAAGAAGCGATCCGCCTGGCTGTTTCCGCGGGACAGAATCCTCACTCTGTATGCGGGCTGCCCCTTGTAGTAGGAGGAAGTCGTGCTCATGATGCCCATTCCGGCTTTCACCCACATGAACTTCCAGTTGTAATACAAGTCGTATTGGGCGGTTTCACCGTCCTTGAAAGCCACGTTCCGGGTGGGGTCGGTCACGATCACCGACTTTGCGCCCGCATAAGCCCCTGCCACCACGAAGAGGATGATGAGCCATGTGCGGATGCGCCTATTTGCGGTTGTTGCGTTCACGCTCGGCATTGCGGTTCTGTATTTTCTTTTCCTTGTCCGGCTTCTGTTTGGTAATCTCCGCCGGCTTCTGCCTGTTCAGGGGAAGGGCGTGGATGTCCCAGTCCTGCGACACATCCCAGCGCGCCCGCAGGTTCAGTTTGGCGGGATAATAGTATGTCTCCTCCAGGGGCGTTCCTTTCTCGAAATCCCCCTCGTCCCATTTTCCGTTCCCGTTCCTGTCCACGAACAGGCGCAGATAGTAGTTTCCGGGCTTGACGAAGTAGAACTCCGCCGTACCCTTTCTCGTGCGTGCGGAAGCCACGGGCTTGTCCGTCGCCAGGAGCTGCACCACCGCCATCGTGTCCTCCACGCCTTTCACGTGGACGAACAGCGAGCTGTAAGTGTCCAGCGAGGGGATGCCGAACTTCACATCCATCCTCTTGGAACTGTGGTTGTAGATTCCCGTGAAAGCGGCGGAGTCCGCCACCAGACGGTATTGTTGCAGCGGCCGCCACTCCGCAAGCATACGGCACGCCATGAGGGAATTCCCCACGGGTCTGAGCAGATACGGCACTTCCACGTATGCGGAGTCCTGTTGCAGGTACAGATGTATCTTCGATGTGTCTATTCTCTCCAGCGGTTCTTTTACCTGGAAGAGCAGATTCTCGTTGGGGGCTACGCTTCCGGTCGGTTTGAGAGCCACCTCCAAGGGCGGCACGGGGTACTCCGTCTCGTAGGAAAGCCCCTTTTTCTTCCGTTTGTTCTGCTCTTTCTCCCACTTCTTTATCTCGTCGTTCCTCCATTTCACCTGTTTCTCGTGGGAGAATTTGGAGATGAAGTCTATGGTGTCCGTCTTCCTCACCAGCTTTCCCGCGCTGTCGTTCTCCAGATAGGAGAAGGCGGCGGTCAGCGTGTCCTGGTATATCAGCGTCGTGTCCCGTAGCCAGTACACTATCGTGTCCTTCGTCTCGTTGTAATCCACGGCAAAGGCGTTCTCCGCATTGAAGTTCAGTCCCTCCATTTGCGGGAGTTCGGCAGAGGGGGCGGTGAAATAGGCGTCAAGGTGTTCCGATGTCTGTCTCTCCGTTTTCAGCAGATGCCTGTCCTGTCCCTTGGCGGTGTAGGCGCGCAGTACGATGTCGTCCGGCGTGAAATGGGTGTAGTGGACGGGGACGATGGAGTCATAATATATGCTGTCGTGCCACACGGTGTCCATTCTCACATCGGGATAGCTCCCCGTGGTGACCGTGGACTCCATGAATGCGAGCATCTCCGCTTTCTGCGAATAGCGGAAATCCCCGTCCATGTCGTTCAGGGCGTACACCCTGTATGTCCCCTGCGCCACGCCCCGTATCACGAAACGCCCTCTTCCGTCGGTGCGTGCCACACGGTCGAAAGGCTTGTTCAGAAAGGCGGCATCCGTCGTGTCCGAGTGCAGCCCCACCAGAATCCCCTTTACAGGCTCCAGATTCTCGGCGTTCAGCACCGTTCCCGCCACCTCCATCGTGTCTATGATGGAATCGGAAGTGGAGAACACAAAGGCATAGCTGCCCAGCGGATTCCCCTCGTTGTTGTCGGTAATCGCGTCGGAAAAGTCTATCGTGTACGTGGTATTGGCTTTCAGGGAGTCCTGCAGCCTCACCCGTATGTACTTTCCTCTCGACACGATTTCGGGCATGTTCATCTGCGGAGGGGACACCACCACCTTCTCGCTGGCGTTCTCCACCTGGACCAGTTCGTCAAAGTAGATGTCTATCCGGGTATCTTTCGCCCCTAATTTCCCGTAGACGGGCGTGCTGCCCGTCACGTGCGGCGGGGTCTCGTCGTAAGGCCCTCCGTCCGGGCTGCCGGGATTGGCGCACGCCGCCCATAGCAGCGCGGCAAGGAGGAACGGCAACGGGGCATATCTTTTCATCTCTACGGCTTGTTCAGTTCGAGGATTTTCTCCATGATTTTCCTGTCGTTGCTCAGACGGGGCACTTTGTGCTGCCCGCCCAGTTTCCCCTCCGACTTCAGCCAGTCGTTGAAGACACCGCTTCTCGCCTTGATGATTTCCAGGGGCTGCAGCGTGATGTCCTTGTACCGTTTCGCCTCATAGTCGGAGTTGATTCTCTGCAACGCCTTGTCCAGAACCTCCGCGAAATGTCCGATGGAATCGGGTTCTTTGGAAAATTCCACCATCCATTGGTGGCGGCATTTGGCGTGTTCGTCCATGAAGATGGGGGCTGCCGTGTATTCCAGCACCTCCGCCCCGGTCTCCTTGCAGGCTTCCAGCAGTCCTTTCTCCGCATTGTCCACAATCAGCTCCTCCCCGAAGGCGTTGATAAAGCTCTTTGTTCTGCCCGTAATCACGAATTTGTACGGTTTCAACGAGGTAAATCGGATGGTGTCGCCTATCTGGTAACGCCACAGCCCGGAGGTGTTGCTGATGACCAGGGCGTAGTTCCGCCCCGTCTCCACCGCCCACAGGGGCAACGCCACGGCGTCCGCCTTGCCCACATCCTCCAGAGGAATGAACTCGTAGAACACGCCCAGATGGGTCAGCAGCTCCATCGAGGAGTCCTTGAGGTCGGTCTGCAAGCCGAAAAAGCCCTCGCTGGCGTTGTAAGTCTCCATATAGTGCATCGCATTAGAGGGAATCAGCTCATGATAGGTGTCCCTATACGGGGAGAAAGCCACTCCTCCGTGGAAGAACACCTCCAGATCCTGCCACACCTCGCAGATATTGCTCTTGCCGCTCACCTCCAGCACACGGTTCAGTACGGACAGCATCCACGACGGGACACCGCTCAGATTGGTCACTCTCTGCTGCCACGTGCTTCTCGCTATCAGGTCTCTCTTCTTCTCGAAGTCCGGCAGCAGGGCTGTTTCCTTGGACGGCACTCTCACTTTGTTGGCGAGAGGATGGATATTCTCTATCAGAATCGCGCTCAGGTCGCCCACCAGACTCTCGGGAACATCGTAGTTTTTCTCGTGGCTTCCCCCGAGTATCAGGGCTTTTCCGTCGAACAGACGGCTTCCCGGCACCTGGTGCAGGTAGTAGGCTATGGCATCCATGCCGCCGGCATAGTGGGTGTCATGGAGATACTGGCGGCTTACGGGGATGAACTTGCTCTTGTCGTTGGTCGTCCCCGAGCTTTTGGCGTACCATTTCACCGTGCCTTTCCACAGGATATCCCTCCCGCCGTGGCGCATGCGGTCTATGTCGCTCTTCAGTTCCTCGTAGGTGTTCACGGGAACAGCCTTGACGAAGTCCTCGTAGGATTTTATACGGTCGTAATGGTGTCTGTTCCCCCACTCCGTATCGGAAGCCTCGCGCAGCAAACGCCCCAGCAATTGCCTTTGACAGTTGTCCGCGTCTTCCTGTTGGCGTTTTACCTTCTTGAAATAATGGTCGTAATACAGCGCAGCCAATGAGGTGATGCTCATCTTATC
>CAVEJA010000186.1:1982-2466 GCA_963615745.1 Duodenibacillus sp. | reverse complement strand
AACGGCGTATTTCTTCCTGGAAAAGGACAACCAAAGCGATAGCTCCCACATTGACAATATAGTTCAACATGGTACCCATAAGTTTGAAGTTAAGAATCTGGGAGAAGATGATCCAGACGATAAGAAACACGATGATTCCTGAGAATATGGTTGCCGCACTGGAACGCTTCATCAACTGATAAACGTAATAGAGCATCAGGGAAACCAGCAGAATGTCTATCATGTCCTTTATTCCGAGAGTTATCATAGCGCATTCCCTCCTTTCATCTTTTCTACTATACGGACTGCCTCTACGCAAGCCTTGACATCGTGGACCCTTAGGATGTCCGCTCCTTTCAGCAGGGCTATGACATTGATTGCCGTTGTGCCGTTCAGAGCGTCAGAAGGCGTTCCTCCGAGTAGTTTGTAAATCATGGATTTTCTGGAAACACCTACCAAGACAGGGAGATGGAACTCCTGGAAATCTTCCAGTCGGTTGAGTAGC
>CAVEJA010000186.1:0-1972 GCA_963615745.1 Duodenibacillus sp. | reverse complement strand
TAATTCTGATCCAATGTCTTGGCGAAGCCAAATCCAGGGTCAAGAATAATGTCGTTCGCACCCAATTCCCGAAGTTTCCTGATTTTGGAGGAGAAATACAGAAACATCTCACCAATCAGGTCTTTGTATACAGGATTGTCCTGCATAGTACGGGGATTGCCTTTCATGTGCATCATGATGTAAGGCACACGAAGTTTGGCGACAGTTTCAAACATATCGGGGTCTAATTCCCCGGCTGCGATGTCGTTGATAATCTCCACACCGTACTCTTCCACGCACATTTTGGCGACATCCGCCCGGAAAGTATCGACAGACAGGGGAGTAGTCGGGTCGGTGTCCCGAATGATTTTAAGTCCGTGGCGCAGTCGGCTCATCTCTTCCTCCGTACTGACATCTTCCGCTCCAGGGCGTGATGAGTAAGCTCCCACATCTATAATTCTTCCGCCCTCTTCTGTGATTTGCAGAACCCTTTCCCGCAATTCTTTCTCCCCGTTTTTTCTGCTTTCGGCATAGAACGAATCGGGAGTAAGATTGATAATACCCATTACAACAGGGCGGGAGAGTGATAGCAACTTTCCGCCTATATTAATGGTATATGGTTTGGGGGTCGGCATATAGTGTGTGTTGGCTAATTCCACGGCTCTACCCCGGAACCTCTGCGGTAGTATGAGATTAACTCTATCTCGAATATCAAAGTGGAGTATGCGGGAATACTATTCGTTGTGCTGGAACTATAGGCAAGCTGGTTGGGGATGTAAACTCTCCACAAATCACCGATATGCATATTCTGCAAGGCTGTTCCGAATCCTTTAATAGTGGAAGAAGGACGCATAATAGACGGGGCTGCCGTCTTGTGGTCGAAGACTTTGTCGAAATTAGAGGATTGACCACTGTGGGAGAACACATATCCTTGTGGATAATTATCCGTAGGAATAAGCAGTCCGCGGTAATATATACGGCAGGAATCTGTGCTTAAGGGGCATCCCGCTCCTGTTCCGTGGTGAAGAATCTGCACATAGATGGAATCTGTAGATTCGTTGGTTATAGTGCTGTCCATGGAATAGCTCAAGAAAGCACGCCAGTTGCAATGGCTTTCCCACTCGTTTCCATAAGCGTTTTTGCTTTGGCGGATGGAATCAAGAGCGAGAGAGCGAATGTTGTTGAAGTATTCCGTGTTACGAATCTCCCAGTCATGGTACTCGTTTGTGCCGTCACCGTCATCATTGCGGCATGATGCTAATGTCAGCAGCAGGATGGGCAATGCGGACAGGAAGAAAATAATTCCTTTTCTCATTTATCTGGTGTGGGAAGTTATTTGAGTTTTTTCAGCAAGCCTGTGATTGTTACCTGGTCTTCGATGATATGGCGGATCTCAGATATGGCGATACGCTTCTGCTCCATGGTGTCACGGTAACGCAAAGTTACGGTGTCGTCTTCAAGGGTTTGGTTGTCTACAGTTACGCAGAAAGGAGTTCCTATGGCATCCTGACGGCGGTAACGCTTGCCGATTTGGTCTTTTTCCTCGTAGTTGCAGTTGAAATAATATTTCAAATCATCAACAATCTGGTGTGCTTTTTCAGGAAGTCCGTCTTTCTTTGTCAGAGGGAATACTGCCAATTTCACCGGAGCTAAAGCGGCAGGCAGGCGGAGTACTATCCGGGTCTGCCCGTCTTCCAGCTTCTCTTCGCAGTAACTGTGACACATAACGGAGAGGAACATACGGTCTACACCGATACTTGTTTCTATCACGTACGGTGTGTAGCTCTCGTTGAGTTCGGGATCGAAGTACTCGATTTTCTTTCCAGAGAACTTGGCATGCTGGCTGAGGTCAAAGTTTGTGCGGGAGTGTATGCCCTCTACTTCCTTGAAACCGAATGGCATTTTGAACTCTATGTCGGTCGCTGCATTGGCATAATGGGCGAGTTTCTCGTGGTCATGGAATCGGTAGTTCTCCGCTCCGAATCCCAGATTC
>CAVEJA010000185.1:0-2431 GCA_963615745.1 Duodenibacillus sp. | reverse complement strand
CCGCCATACTCTATTCTGTATCCCTCGGGGAGAGAGATTTTCTTTTCTATTGTTTTCTGGATGTCAGTCACCACACTGCCTACATCCCGACCAGAGACATTGGCGGCTATGACCAGCTTTCGTTGTACATTCTCTCGGCTGATACTGCTCGGACCACTCGTCGAGATGACATCGCACACCTCCTCCAGAGGGACTTTGCTTCCTGTTCCGGTATCTATAAGAGCCTTTTTCACATTCTCAATAGAACCCGTGTATTGTGGTGCGAGGCGCAAGACAAGCTCGTATGAGCGTTGCCCCTCATAGACATCGCCCAGTTTCTCACCACCGAAGCCCACACTGACAATATCGTTGAAGTCCTCCATCGTTATACCGTATCTTGCCAATTTTTCCCTATCAGGGCGTATCAGAAGTTGCGGAGTCTCTGTTTGTTGCTCTATATTAACATCCACCAGTCCCGGAATGTCGGATATTGCCAGTTTGATTTTTCCGCCGGTGATAAACATTTCATTCAAATCAGTACCAAATAACTTGATGGCGATATTCGCTTTTGTCCCCGACAGCATGTGGTCAATGCGGTGTCCCAAGGGTTGCCCCACAACAGTAACCACTCCCGGAACCATAGAAAGATGCTTTCTTACATCCTGCATGATTTCGTCCTTGCTCCTTTCGGACGGATTGAAATTCACATCAATTTCAGCGGAATTGGTCGTTTGAGAGTGCTCGTCCAGTTCTCCACGCCCTGTTCTACGTGTCGTGGTATTCACTTCAGGAACTTTGTGCAGTTCCTTTTCCAACAGATTGCCTATCTTGTTACTTTCATCCAGTGACACGCCAGCCTTGCTTACAGCAGAGATAGTTAAAGAACCCTCGTTGAAATCAGGCAGGAAACTTGAGCCAAAGGTAAAAAACACGATGAGAGAAGCCGCAAGCAAGCCGCAAGTGGAGAGAACAACAGCTCTGGAATGGGACAAAGTCCACCTTAAAGCCTTGCTGTACTTGCTTTGCAAATACGCTGTCACGCAGTTGTCCTTGTCCTGTTTCTTCAGATATTTCTCCGTTGTCAGTATTTCCTTGCAGAACAACGGAGTTACTGTCATAGCGACTATCAGCGACATAAACAGGGCTATCAGGTAGGTTATCCCCAAAGGTTTAAGCATCCTGCCCTCCATTCCGCTAAGGAAAAACATGGGAATGAAAGCCACCATGACAATGAACGTGGCATTCAGAATGGAGGAACGTATCTCCCGGGAAGCCTCGAAAACCACATCAAATGTGGATTTTCTTTTCTCGGGAGCTAACAGATGGTTCTGCCTCAACCGCTTGTAAACATTCTCCACATCAATAATGGCATCATCCACCAGACTGCCTATGGCTATGCACATTCCCCCCAAGGTCATGGTGTTTATATCCATTTTAAGAAGCCAAAGCACAACCAGCGTTCCCAACAGGGAGAGAGGAATTGCGACAACCGAGATCAAGGTCGTCCGAAAAGACCCCAGAAATATAAAGAGTATGACAATGACAAATATCGCACCCTCTATCAAGGATTCTCCCACATTGTCCACAGAGGCTTCGATAAAGTCTCCCTGACGGAATATCTTTGTATTCATCTCCACATCAGAGGGTAGGGAAGAGCGGATATTCTGCAGATTCTTTTCTATTTTCTCCGTCACATCCAATGTGTTTACGTTTGGCTGCTTGGAAATGGACAGGATAACAGCCGGCTTTCCATTCATTGAGCCATGCCCCATCTTCAAAGCACTCCCCACAGTAACCGTTGCGACATCTCTAATGCAGACAGGATTCCCTTCCGCGGTCAGTTTTATAAGGGTTTTCCCAAGCTCACAAACATCATTGGTACGGCATATACCCCTCAGCGCATACTCGTTTCCATAGTCCCGGACAACAGAACCCTCGGTGTTGATGCTCATGTTGGCAACCGTTTTACCCAGTTCGTCCATTCTTACCCCGTATGCCTTCATCCGCAGAGGATCTGCCAGCACCTGATACTGCTTGCAATCTCCTCCTATAACGGTCACCTGGGAAACCCCTCCTGTCCCCAAGATGGCGGGTTTGACTATCCAGTCCGCCAAAGAACGAAGCTCCATCATATTGGTATGCCTCCCTTCCTTGTTTACTTTGGCACTGTCCGTCTGAAGCCCGACGAAGAGAATCTCACCCATCACGCTGGATTGCGGAGCCAGTTGCGGGGTAATGCCGTCCGGCAACTGCCCGTTGATGGAAACCATTTTCTCGCTGACAATCTGTCTGGCACGGAAAACATCCATCCCCCAGTCAAACTCAATCCAGACAAAAGAAGTTCCATAAGCGGAACTGGAGCGGACACGGCGCACGTTGGCAGCTCCATTGACGGCTGTCTCTATGGGGTAAGTCACCAGTTTCTCCACCTCCTCGGATGCCATACCATGAC
>CAVEJA010000184.1:1987-2933 GCA_963615745.1 Duodenibacillus sp. | reverse complement strand
CCGCAGCAAAGTAGACCAGTACAATAAGGATATGGCGAAAGCCCGTGGTTATTACCGCAAGGCTCTGCCTTATTTCGAGAACACATTGCTGCTTACTCCCTCCAAACCTTCCTTGTGGTCATATAATCTGCAGACCGTTTACTATAACTTGCAGGACGGAGACAAGAAAACCGAAATGCAGAACAAGGAGGCGGATATGAAGAAAGTTACCGAGGGGCAGATGTCTGCGGAAGACTTTATATCCAAATACAATATAAAGGCAACCACACCTGCGGAGTAATAATTCTAAAACATATTAAAACGAAGGGCGGGTTCTCGAAACCCGCCCTTCGTTGTGTCTTGTTTTGAGGCTTTAATCGTATCTTTGCAGCATGAATCGAGATTTCTATTGCCCGGAAGGAAGTACGGCTCTGCTTATTTCTGGAGGCGTGGATAGTGCGGTCGCTGTCCATCTGATGTGCGAAAGAGGAGTGAAGCCCCATCTGTTCTATATAAAGATAGGTATGGATGGCGAGGATTCCTCCTGCACGGCGGAAGAGGACATAGAGCTGTCTCAGGCGATTGCGCGGAAATACCACCTTCCTCTGGATGTCATAGACTTGCAGAAAGAGTATTGGGACAGGGTGGTCGGCTATGTGATAGACCGTGTAAAACGTGGTTTGACCCCCAATTCCGATGTGATGTGCAACAAACTGGTGAAGTTCGGGGCGTTCGAGGAGAAAGTGGGAAAGGATTTTGACCATATCGTTACGGGGCATTATGCCCAGACATGGTGCGATGAGAATAATCGTTTGTGGCTTTTGGCGGGTGTCGATCCCGTGAAAGACCAGACGGATTTCCTCGCCCAACTGGATTCTTTTCAGATTTCCAAATGTATATTTCCTGTGGGCGGACTTCAGAAAAGCGAGGTCAGGCAGATAGCGGAAGAGCAGCGTCTGCCTTGCGC
>CAVEJA010000184.1:0-1918 GCA_963615745.1 Duodenibacillus sp. | reverse complement strand
CCGCAAGGACAGTCAGGGGATATGTTTTCTGGGCAAGATCAACTACAATCAGTTCATTTCCCGCTTCCTCGGAGAAAAGCCGGGGGACATTATAGATGTGGAGACAGGGAAAGTTCTGGGACAGCATAATGGATACTGGTTTCATACCATCGGGCAGCGGAAAGGACTGCGCCTGGGAGGAGGTCCCTGGTTTGTAGTGAAAAAGGACATAGAAAACAATGTTCTGTATGTAGCAAAAGGGTATGATACCACTCTCCAGTATGGCAGCGATTTCCATTTGGCGGACTTCCATATCCTCACGGAGAATCCTTTCAGCAAGGAGAAGGCAAACGATGTGCGCTTTAAAATCCGCCATACGGAACAGCCTATTCCGGGGGTAATGGAATATACCGCGCAGGGATGGCATATTCAAAGCTCCGTCCCTGTGCAGGGAATCGCCCCCGGACAATTCGGTGTGATATATGATTCGGAGGGGAGAAGATGTATTGGAAGCGGAGAAATCGCTCCCCGGACAGATAAAGTGTGACGAAAGAAAGCAGACAGATGAGAAGATATACAGACCTTTTCATAGATTTTGATGATACCCTTTACGACACGCACGGCAATGCGAATGTCGCTCTGGAGAATCTGTTCGCACATTTCCACTTGGACAAATACTTTGAAAAGTTTGAGGATTTCCAGACTCCCTACTGGAAAACGAACATTGAGTTGTGGGATCAGTATTCTCAGGGGGATATAGACAGGGCTTTTCTTATTGTAGAGCGTTTCCGAAGACCTCTGATGCAGGGAAAAGACGCTCTGGGAAATCCGGCGGACATATCCGGGAAGCGGTGTCTTGAACTGAATGATTATTTCTTGGATCAATGCTCTTCCCAGGGAAAGGTCGTGGACGGTGCTCGTGAGGTTCTGGAATATCTGAAGGGAAGGGGTTACAAACTGCACCTTTGCAGTAACGGATTCCATGAGATTCAGTACAAGAAATTGAAGTCTTCACGGTTGGAATCCTATTTTGACCATATTGTATTGTCGGAAGATGCGGGAGCAAACAAGCCCGGCAAGGCATTCTTCGATTACGCTTTCAAGGTAAGCGGGGCTTCTGCTGAAACCACTCTGATGATAGGCGACAACTTTAAAACAGACATAACGGGAGCTAAAGGCGCGGGGGTAGATACGGTGTTTTTCAACCGTCATCCTGAAGAATTCAGTGCCCCTGCGCCTGTGACTTACGAGATACATTCATTACAAGAGATTTTCTCGATATTATGAAAGCTGTATTTTTTGATATAGATGGTACTTTGGTGAGTTTTACTACCCATAGAATACCTCAAAGCACGGTGGATGCGATAAAGAAAGCCAGGGAAAATGGATTCATGGTCTTTATCGCGACGGGAAGACCCAAGGCGATTATCAACAACCTGTCCCAGCTTGAGAGCCTGAGGCTGATAGACGGGTATATCACCATGAACGGTGGCTACACTTTTGTAGGGGACAAAGTCATTTCCAAAAATCCCATTTGCAGGGATGATGCCCGGAAAATCATTGCGTACACGAGACGGTTGGGGGTGACAAACGTGTATATGCCCGAGCATGATATAAGCGTTTACAGGGAAGGCGAGGATTTCAGACAGATTTTCTATGGAACTCTGGATGTCAGCCCTATTCCGCAAGGAGAGGACGGAAGCGAGGACTTGTATAGGGAAAAGGAAGTCTTTCAGATCACGACTTTCCTCGACGGGAATCAGGAAAAGGAGCTGTTGCCCGAACTTGTCAGCAGCGAGATGGCGCGCTGGCATCCTGCCTTTGTGGATATAACGGGGAAAGGAAATACCAAACAGAAAGGAATAGAGGCTGTGTGCAGGCATTTCCAAATAGACCACAAGGACACTTATGCTTTCGGAGACGGAGGTAACGACATCTC
>CAVEJA010000183.1:0-11756 GCA_963615745.1 Duodenibacillus sp. | reverse complement strand
GACATGGGTGTCGTGGGCGGAGGCGGTGTCGTAGGAATCGTATGCCTCACAGGGCCTCATTATTCCCTGGTACTTCCATCCATCAACACCAAGAGCAACATCAGCTGCCGCATCAGACACAGGAACTATTTCGGCTATCTGCAATGGGAGGGAGGAAGCATCTGCTATGCCGTACTGAACGACATTCCCCGTTACGCGCGCATCCGTGTGGGAGATTATGTGGAGACCAGCGGCTACTCCTCCGTTTTCCCCTCCGGAATCTTCGTTGGAAAGGTATCACGCATCAGCAATGCGCCGGACGGATTGTCCCTCCAGCTGAAGGTCAATCTGGGAACTGATTTCGGCAATCTGACAGATGTATGCGTCATCGAGAACAATGAGAAAGTACAAATCGACAACCTGCGCAAGAAATTCGAAGATTTAGAATCGACATCCAACTAAGCAAAAGAGACCATCTATGTATTTCCGAATCCTTATCTGGGCAGTCATCAGCATATTCTTCCAAGTGTTCGTCCTCAATTACATCCAAATAGAGGGCTACGGAACGCCTCTGGTATGTGTTCTTCCCCTGTTGCTCTTTCCCGCAGGCACTCCCAGATGGATCACTCTCCTCACAGGCTTCCTTATCGGAATCGTAGAAGATATGTTCATCAACACACCGGGAATCACAGCCGCCACATTTACCTTTATGGCGATGGTGCAGCCGGGTCTGCTGACCGCCTTCCTCAGAAAGAACGACGACGAGAAAGACAACGCCCAGCTGGAAATCATCAGCGCATCCGCCATGGGATGGAAGTACTATACACCCTATATCCTCCTGTCAGCACTCATCACGAGCACCATTTTCTTCACCATACACTTCTTCTCCTTCTTCAATCCGGAAAAGTTCATCCTGTGCGTTCTCAGCAGCTGGCTGACAACGGCTCTCTTCATTCTGGCTATCGAGCTGGTCAGAACAAGCAATAAAAGAAGTGCGGACAGATGACAGGAATCAATTACGACAACCGGCGTTACATCATAGGCGGACTTGCCATTATTATTGTATTCATATATATTATTCGTCTGCTCACGCTGCAAGTCTTCAGTGACGAGTACAGGAAAGGTGCGGACTCAAACGCCTTCCTAAAAAAGGTGCAACATCCTGCGCGGGGGCTTATTTACGACAGGAATGGAAACCTGCTGGTGTACAACGAACCCGCCTACGACATCATGGTAGTCATGAACGACCAACGTGGAATCGACACGCTGGACTTCTGTCAGACCATAGGAATCACCAAGCAGCAGTACATTGACAGGATGTCCGACATCAAAGATCCCGCCATCAACCCCAGCTATTCCCGCTATACACCGCAGCTCTTCATCGGACAGATAACCGCACAGGATTTCTCGCTCATACAGGAAAAGCTGTTCAAATTCAAAGGCTTCTCCATCGAGAAACGCTCCATCAGACGCTATGCCACCTCCACTTGCGCCCACGTACTGGGGGATATGGCGGAGGTAAACACCAATGATATAGAATCCGATCCCTATTACAAGCAAGGGGATTATATCGGCAAATTGGGCGTAGAGAAGGCATACGAGAATGATCTGCGGGGAACGAAAGGGGTCACAGTCATGCTCCGCGATGTACACGGACGCAACAAGGGACACTATCAGGACGGCAGATACGACCAGATTCCCGAGCCGGGCAGGAATCTGACTTTGGGAATAGACAACAAGTTGCAGGCACTTGGGGAACGTATCATGAGAGGAAAGATTGGCAGTATCGTAGCGATAGAACCCTCTACGGGGGAAGTGCTGTGCATGGTCTCCTCTCCCTCTTTCGACCCCCACCTCCTTGTCGGCCCTGACCGGGGGAAGAACTACCAGAAACTCTATGCGAACCCGCACAAGCCTCTCCTGAACAGAGCCATCATGGGGCAGTACCCTCCGGGCTCCACGTTCAAAACCACCCAGGGACTGACTTTTCTCCAGGAAGGAATCATCACGCCCCGCACCTATTACCCTTGCTATCACGGCTTCCACAACGGCAGAACACGGGTAAGATGCCACGGCCATCACACTCCTGTGGAACTCAATTTCGCCATACAGACCTCCTGCAACAGTTATTTCTGCTGGGGCTTTTACCACATGATTATGGCGAAACGCAAATACGGTTCCTATGGCAAAGCCCTTACCGTATGGAAAGACTACATGGTTTCCATGGGGTTCGGCTATCGGCTGGGCATAGACTTGCCCGGCGAGAAGCGGGGAATGATTCCCAACGCGCAATACTATGACAAATGGTATCACGGGCGTTGGAACGGGCTGACCATCATCAGCGACGCTATCGGACAGGGGGAAGTCATGCTGACACCCCTACAAGTAGCCAACCTCGGAGCCACAATAGCCAACCGGGGGTACTATTATATCCCCCACGTGGTGAGGAAAGTCGAGGGACGGCAGCTTGACACGCTATATACCCGCCGCCATTATACTATGGTGGAAGCACGGAACTACAAATACGTTGTCCAGGGAATGCGCAACGCCGTCATTGGCGGAACCTGCAAGAAAGCCAACATTCCCGGACTGGACATCTGCGGAAAAACAGGAACAGCCCAGAACCGCGGGCAGGATCACTCCGTGTTCATGGGATTTGCTCCCATGAACACCCCCAAGATTGCCATATCCGTTTATGTGGAAAACGGAGGATACGGGGCTGACTATGCCGTACCCATAGGGGCTCTTATGATAGAACAGTATCTTTCCGGCAAGCTCACGGAAGCCTCGGAACTCAAAGCGGAGAGATTTTCCAACACATTTATAAGCTATGGAGCAAGGAAACGTTAGCACGAACAGACAGTTCAAATCCGCAGACTGGGTGACCATTCTCCTCTATCTCGCCCTGATTACCATAGGATGGTTCAGCATAGTGGGAGCGACCTACAATTACGGAGACCCCATTTCTCTGGATTTCGCCTCACGGGCGGGCAAGCAACTCCTGTGGATTGCCCTCGCTCTGGTATGGGCTTTCGCCATTATGCTTTCCTCCGAGAGGATTTACGATGTCTTCTGCACCGTTTTCTATATCGCCATGATGGGACTGCTTCTCGTAACTCCCTTTCTGGCGACCAACCACAAAGGCTCATACTCCTGGATTTCCCTCGGCCCGGTCAGTCTGCAGCCCGCCGAGTTTGCGAAGACCGCCACCGCGCTGGCTCTGGCAAAGACAATGGGAGTCTACGACTTCAACATAAAAAAGACGAAACACCTGATAAGAGCCCTGCTCATCATATTTGTTCCTTTCGTCCTTATTATTATGGAAAGGGAGACAGGGTCCGCGCTTGTTTATCTGGCTTTCTTTCTGGTCTTCTATCGGGAGGGAATGAGCGGAAGTGTCCTGTTTGTCGGGATGGCGGCCATCGTCTACTTCGTCGTAGGTGTCCGTTTCAACATCTTTGAACTCGCCTACACCCACACCTCGTTAGGAAGATTCTGGGTCATGCTGCTCATCTGGCTCTTCACCATTGTCCTGGTTCTGATTTACGACCGCAGACACACATACGTACACCACCTGCTCATAGGAGGCGGAACCATCATCGGGCTTGCCTGGCTGGTCTCCCGCTTCATCGTTCCCTTTGACATTTCCTATGCGCAGCTGGCAGTCTGCATAGGCTGCGCCTCGCTTCTCATTTTTGAAGCCCTTTTTAAAAGGAAGAGAAAACTTTATCTCATCGCCTTATTCACCGTTTCATCCCTCGCCATCCACTACTCCACCGACTATGTGCTCAACAGTGTGCTCAAGCCTCACCAGCAAACCCGCATCCGGGTTCTTCTCGGACTGGAGCAGGACATCAACGGAGCAGGCTACAATGTGCGGCAAAGCATGATCGCCATCGGCTCCGGGGGATTCTCCGGGAAAGGCTTTCTCAACGGCACCCAGACGAAACTCAATTATGTTCCCGAGCAGGACACGGACTTCATTTTCTGCACTATCGGGGAGGAAACCGGCTTCGTAGGCTCCAGCATCGTGCTTCTGCTCTTCCTCGCCCTCATTCTGCGGCTCATCCATCTGGCGGAACGCCAGGAGTACGCCTCGGGGAGAATCTACGGCTACTGCGTTCTCAGTATTCTGCTCTTCCATCTGTTCATCAACATAGGCATGGTTATGGGCATCACTCCCGTCATTGGCATCCCTCTTCCCTTTTTCAGCTACGGAGGGTCCTCGTTATGGGGGTTCACCATCCTCCTTTTCATCTTTCTCCGCATGGACAGAGGGGGGGGGAAGAACGAGGAAGGCAATGAGAAATGGCGGACAGGACTCATAGGCTGATTCCTCCGACAACCACCCCTGCGCCCTGTTCTGTCGGCTTTTCACCCTTTCTCCGGGAACGGAATGGAAAGCCCCTTTCTTCTGTCTTCCGCAAAAATTTTTACCCCCCCCATTTTTTTTACCTCGATACAGCTCATTCAAATATTATTTACTACTTTTGGGGGTGGATTAAGAACTTAAAAAGCATAGACTATTTATTGTACATCGATTTGGGAGTACAATATTATAGTGAGACGAACATGAGAATTAAAACAGGTATCATCGGCTTAGGCCGCATGGGACGCTTCTATTTGAACGAGCTGCAGAAGAACGGACATTACGAAGTAGCTTATATTTGCGACATCAACGAAAGCTCGAGAGAGCTGGCACACAAGCTTTCACCAAGCTCAATCATCACTTCCAACGAAGACGACATCTTCAACGACCCCTCCGTACAGGTTGTGGTGCTTTGCACTCTGGCGAATTTCAGAAAGGAACAGATTGAGAAAGCGGTCAGCACAGGCAAACATATTATCTCCGAAAAGCCCATCGCAGACACGATAGACAGGGAATGGGAGGTGGTAGACCTCATCAAGAACTACGACAAATTCACCACCGTGAACCTTTATCTGCGGAATTCCTGGTATCACAATACCATCAAGGACTTCATTTCCTCTGGAGAAATCGGGGAACTCGCCATCCTCCGCATCTGCCACATGACCCCCGGACTGGCCCCGGGAGAGGGACACGAATACGAGGGACCCGCCTTTCACGACTGCGGAATGCACTATGTGGACATCGCGCGCTGGTATGCCGGCTGCGACTACAAGACATGGCATGCCCAAGGCATCAATATGTGGAACTACAAAGACCCCTGGTGGATTCAGTGTCACGGCACTTTTGAAAACGGAGTTGTCTTCGACATCACACAGGGATTCGTTTACGGACAACTGGCGAAAGACCAGATCCACAACTCCTACGTGGACATCATCGGCACGAAAGGCGTGGCACGCATGACGCACGACTTCAAAACGGCAAAGGTGTCTCTGCACGGAGTGACCCAGACCCAGGAGATAGAAAAGCCTTTCGGAGGCAAGAACATAGACCGTCTGGTAGCATTGTTCGCCGAATCCATTGAGACAGGGAAACGGAATCCCTCCCTTCCGGAAATGCGCGATTCCGCCATCTCGTCCGAATACTCCTGGACATTTCTGGAAAACGCCCACAAGCACGAGCTTCCCGCCATTGGAAACCTGCAGGAACTCGAGCAGATACGCAAACGCCGCAGCACGATGAAAGACGGCTACGGTCTGCTTCACAAGATAGAACAGCAATAAACTATTATACTAACCTCAAAAAAACAAGTATTATGTCAGACATCTCAAGAAGAGATTTTCTCAAGAAAGGCAGCGCGGCAGTCGCAGGACTGGCTGTAGCTCCGGCTTTTGTTCCCAACACTGTATTGGGAAAGAAATATGGACACAAAGCTCCAAGTGACAAACTGAACATTTTAGGTGTCGGTATCGGCGGCCGTGGTGCGACCGACCTCAAGCATCTGGCAACAGAAAACATCATCGGACTTTGCGATGTAGACTGGAAATATGCCGCAAAAGTGTTCGACAGGTATCCGCAGGCAAAGAGATACAACGACTACCGCAAGATGTACGACGAGATGTTGAAGGATGCCGATGCCGTCATGGTGGCGACAGCCGACCACACTCACGCTATCGTTGCCGCTGACGCTATGGTTGCCGGCAAGCATGTCTATGTGGAGAAGCCCCTTACCCTGTACGTTTACGAGTCCCGTTTGCTGACCAAGCTGGCTCAGAAGTACAAAGTAGCTACCCAGATGGGTAACCAGGGAGCTTCCATGTCTGGAACACGCCAGGCTATCAACTGGCTGTGGAATGGTGAAATCGGAGAAGTAACCCGTATTGAGGCTTACACCAACCGTCCTATCTGGCCGCAAGGTATGGCAGCTCCCAAGAATGCGCAGCCTGTTCCTTCCACTATGAACTGGGATGCGTTCATCGGCCCTGCCAAATTCCGTGAGTACAATGAGGTATACACCCCCTGGAACTTCCGTGGATGGTGGGATTTCGGCTCCGGTGCTTTGGGAGATATGGCAAACCACATCCTCCAGGTTGCATTCAAAGGCTTGAAACTTGGTTATCCGAGCCACGTTTTGGGAAGCTCAACCATGCTGATGACAGACGCATGTCCTACCGCACAGATGGTAACTTACCGTTTCCCCGCCCGTCCGAACCTCCCCAAGCTGGCTTTGCCCGAATGTGAGCTTACCTGGTACGACGGTGGTATCACCAACAAGCTGCCTTTCGATATGCCGAAAGGCAAGAAATTCGATCCAAACGGCGTTTGCGTATTCTACGGAACAAAGGACACCATGGTTGTCGGCACTTATGGCAACAAGCCGTTCCTCGTTTCCGGTCGTGAGCCTGTCGTTCCCGAGCTCTGCCGCATCGTTCCCAACGATGACCACTACCAGGATTTCGTCCGCGCATGCAAGGAAGACGCCTCCAGCCGCGTAGAGACAGCATCCTGCTTCGCAGAGTCAGGACCTCTGAACGAAATGGTTGTCATGGGCGTGGTAGCGGTTCGTCTGCAATCTCTCGGTCAATGGCTGGATTGGGACGGCGAGCACATGAAGTTCACCAACATCCCAGCTGATGCCAAGATACGCTCCATCATCGAGGACAAGTTCAATATCACGGAAGGACACCCGACATTTGACCGCAAATACTCCGACCCTGTCAATGCCAACGAGTATGCGGCGAAACTCATCAAGCCGGAATACCGTGCCGGTTGGAAGCTTCCCGAAATGCCTGTACTCTAATTAGACAACATAAAAACACTGTCATGAAAAAAGTAATCTTGCTTGCGGTGTCCCTTGTTCTCACATTAGGCACTGTGAATGCGGCTTCCAAGAAAGCGAAAAGCACGATAACGTTAGGAACATCCCAGGGTTTCCAAGGACCGGAATGGGAGAATCACGTATATGCCGTGGATAAGAACGGTTATATCGTCCTCTTTGACGGTACTTCCATGAACGGATGGAGAGGTTACGGCAAGAATCACGTTCCCGAGCGTTGGGAAATAGAGGACGGCTGTCTCCATTTCATCGGTGACAAGAACCCCAAGGCACTTGACAAGAACGGCAAACAGAAGAAAGACAGAGGCGACCTCGTCTTCGGCCACAAGTTCAAGAACTGCATCATAGAGATGGAGTGGAAAATATCCAAAGGCGGCAACTCCGGCATCTTCTACCTTGCCCAGGAGACTACCGACCCCAACGGCAAACTCCAGAGCATCTATTACTCTTGTCCGGAATACCAGGTTCTGGACAACGTGAACCATCCTGACGCCAAGCTCGGAAAGGATCAGAACCGCCAGGCCGCGTCTTTGTACGACATGATTCCGGCAAAGCCGCAGAACGCAAAGCCCTACGGAGAGTGGAACAAAGCCAAGATCGTTGTCGAGAACGGCAAAATCACCCACATCCAGAATGGCGTTGAGGTTCTTTCATACAACCTCTGGACACCCGAATGGACCGAAATGCTCCAGCAGAGCAAGTTCAGCGAGAAGGAGCGTCCCGCCGCTTTCAATCTGTTGAACAACTGCGGTGGCAAGAACCACGAGGGACTTATCGGTCTGCAAGACCATCATGACGATGTGTGGTTCCGCAACATTCGTGTAAAAGTACTGAACTAAACATTCCTTACATCCCTGTCTCCTGTCCTTGGCACAAGGCTGGAGACGGGGATTTTTATCATCAAGAAATCTAACAATAACAATGAAAAAGATTTTATTTGTTGCCGCAGCCGCGCTTCTTCTCGCTTCCTGCGGTCAGAAAAAATGCAATTGCCAGTGCAATTGCGGTTGTGCTACCTGCAAATGTTCCAATGACACGACAAAGGCTTCAGCCGATTTGGATTATCAGGTAGTGGAGAAAGAACAGGTGGATTTGTCCCAGTTCCCCAAGGATGCGGACGGCTACTATGTTATTTTTGACGGAAAGACCCTTAACGGCTGGCGCGGCTATGGCATGGACAAAGCTCCCGAGAGCTGGACTGTTGAGGACGGAGCCATCAAACTGAAAGGTTCCGGCACAGGAGAAGCCCAGGTTGAGGGCGGCGGCGACATTCTTTTCGCCCACAAGTTCAAGGATTTCACCTTGGAACTGGAGTACAAGATTTCCAAAGGCGGCAACTCCGGCATCCTCTACCTCGCCCAGGAAGTTACCGCCAAGGTGGATGGCAAGGATCAGTTCCTCCCCATCTGGCAGTCCGCTTCCGAATATCAGGTATTGGACAACGCCAACCATCCCGACGCACAGCTGGGCGTAGATGGCAACCGCCAGTCCGCATCCCTGTATGACATGATTCCCGCCAAGCCACAGAACGCCAAACCCTACGGAGAGTGGAACACAGCCAAGATTATGGTCTACAAAGGCACTGTCATCCACGGTCAGAACGGCCAGAACGTAGTGGAATACCACCTCTGGACTCCGAAGTGGAATGAGATGATCGAGAACAGCAAGTTCGGTCCTAACGGAGAATTCCCCATCGCCTACAAGCTGCTGACCAACATCGGTGGCAAGAACCACGAGGGCTACATCGCATTCCAGGATCATGGCGACGATGTATGGTATCGCAACATCCGCATCAAAGTAATGGAATAAACCTTTTTCGACAAAGAAAGACATGAAAAAAATATTTTTGATCGCCCTTGCCTTCGCCACCGCGTTCTCCATGGATGCGGCAAGCGGGAAGAAAGCGGGCAGCAAGGAGATGGCTCTCCAGTTGTATTCTATCAGAACACTCATCGGCAAACCCGAGCTATACGCCCAGAACCATGAGAAAGTGTTCAAACAGTTGAAGGAGTTCGGCTACACCGCTGTGGAAGCTGCCAACTACAACGACGGCAAGTTCTATGGTGTCTCCCCAGAACAGTACAAGAAGGATGTGGAGGCTGCCGGCCTCGTCAGCATGTCATCCCACACCCATCACCGCCTCAGCTCAGAGGAACTGAAGAACCATGACCTCAAGGCTGCGTTGGAATGGTGGAAAACTGCCATCCAGGCACACAAGAAAGCGGGATTGAAATATATCGTGACACCTTCCGATCACTTCCCTGCCAATCTGGAAGAAGCCCAGACACTGTGCGACTACCACAATGAAATCGGCAAACTCTGTGCGGCAGAGGGAATCAAGTACGGCTATCACAGCCATTCCTTCGAGTTCAAGAAAATCGGAGACACCGACCAGATGTGGTATGATTATTTTGTACAGCACACCGACCCCAAGTATGTATTCTTCCAACTGGATGTATATTGGTGCATGATGGCACAACAAAGCCCGTGCGAGTACTTCAAAAAGTACCCCGGACGTTTCACCTGCCTCCACATCAAGGACAAATACGAGCTGGGAGAAAGCGGCATGGTGGGCTTTGACGCCATCTTCAAGGCATACAAGACCAGCGGCATGAAGAACTTTGTCGTGGAACTGGAGAGAACCGACGGCACTATCGACATCATGGAAGGTGTCAAGCGCAGTGCGGAGTACTTGTTAAGCAATGATTTTGTAAAATCATCTTACTAATACACGACCCCATACTACAATAGAAGGAAAAAGAGGTACTCCCCGAAAGGATGTATCTCTTTTTCCTTTTGATATAGCCAGGCGGTCGTTTTCTTTTTCGTACTTTTGCACGGAAATAGGCAGACATCTGTGTTCCACCACGCCCGCCGGGAAAGCAGGCACGCTCAAACGGTGCGACAGACAGAAAACTGCAACGACAGACATCTATGAGTTACTTGGACGCTGCAAAAAACATCATTACCTCCATCACCGACTTCGTGTGCGGGTATCCGCTGTTTACCCTGTTGATTGGCGGAGGTCTGTTTTTGTTTATCTATTCCAAAGCCGTTCCCATACGCTGTTTCGGGAAAGCCCTGCGCTCTCTCGCCGAGAAAGAGAACGGAGAAGGGCAGATCAGCTCCTTCCAGGCACTGATGACCACCATCAGTTCCACCGTGGGAATGGGAAACATCGCAGGCGTTGCCATCGCCATCGCCATCGGCGGACCGGGCACAATCTTCTGGATGTGGGTAAGCGCGCTGGTCGGCATGAGCACCAAATTCTTTGAGGGGACATTGGCTATCCTCTACAAAGGACACGACAATCTGGGAGAGATACAGGGCGGTCCCATGTATATCATGACCGAGGGTCTTGGAAAGAAGTACAAGCCGCTTGCCATCCTCTTCTCCTGTTTCGCTCTGGTGGGCTGCCTCTGCACCATGCAGGCGAACCAACTCACCGAATCCATCATCACCGTCATCACCACTCCCATGGGAATAGAGGAAAGCTTCACCTTGAAACTGGTGATCGGCATCACCATCGGCGCGCTGGTCTCCATCGTGGTTTTAGGAGGCATACAGCGCATCTCCAATATCGCCAGCCGCATCGCCCCCATTATGGTATCGCTCTACTTCCTTCTGGTACTGGTGGTCATCATCATGAACATCCACAAACTCCCCATCGTCTTCTACGACATCATTTCCCAGGCTTTCAATCTGCATGCGGGAATCGGGGCGTTGGCGGGAATCGCCATCATCGGAGCGAGACGCGCCATGTATGTAAACGAGGCGGGAGTAGGTACAGCCTCCCTCATGCACGGAGCGTCACGCAACAATGTCCCCACAAAAGAGGGGCTTATCGCCATGCTGGGACCGGCGATAGACTCGGGACTTGTGTGTACGCTGACCGCCATTCCCATCATCATGGTCAATGATTACAGCTGTCCCGAAGGTGGCATGAGGGGATTGTCCATCGCACTCAACACTTACGAGACCCTGCTCCCGGGATTCGGACAGTACATCCTTATGGTCATTGTCGCCATCTTCGCATTCTCCACCATGTTCTCCTACTCTTACTACGGAACAAAGTGCTTCGGCTATCTTTTCGGTATGCAGAATGCGAAATATTACAACTATTTCTACCTGCTCATGCTGGTTCTTGCCTGCATCATATCCCTTGACACGGCAGTCAGCATCATGGATCTGGCGTTTGCCCTCATGGCTTTCTCCACCATGTACACCATCTTCCGGCTTGCCCCGAAAGTCAGACAGGAAATGAAAAAAACAGGTTTGATATAAAAGGAGAGATGGTTTGACGGACTCCACCCTCCCCACCCCCGTCAGCCATTTCTCCCGAAGCCTTGCCTTTTTGCAAGGCTTCTTTTTTTTCTGTCCCCGTCAAAGACCATTCCGCACGGAAAGAAACACCCTCTTTCTCCGCATGTGACGCCATTCGTCAAACTTTGATTTTTATTCGTCAAACTTTGACGAGTAGAAAAGTCACCGTTTTAGCACTCGTAACTCTGCGATTTAGCACTCCTAACTCCGCGGTTTAACAGTGTTAAATAGGGCTTTTTCGAGGCGTAATTC
>CAVEJA010000182.1:0-2927 GCA_963615745.1 Duodenibacillus sp. | reverse complement strand
TTTTCATATCGGCGTGGGCTCTGACGTTGTCTGTTCAACAACAATAGGCAATTGCGAGAGCCTCGACGGGTGGAACGGACAACAGGTAGGTTCTCCACGCTTTTCCGTTTAATTCAAGTTAAACGCTTGCCTTGGGAGACGGGCGGCAGCAAAAAAGTAATGAAGATGAAAACATCAAAACTTTTCGGTATGGTCATAATGACCACCCTGTTCCTGCTGGCAGCCCCCGGTCTTCGGGCAGCACAATCGGGCAAGTGCGGAGACAATGTCACATGGACAATAGATGACGAGGGCGTGCTGACCATCGAGGGCACGGGAGCGATGTATGGCTATTGTGGCTTTTCGGGAATCCTCTCTTTAACAAAGGCGGTCATCAAAGACGGAGTGACAACGATTGGAGACTATGCGTTCCATGGCTGCACTGGACTGACGAGCGTGGACATCCCCGGCTCTGTGATAGGCATAGGGAAATCTGCGTTCCGTGGCTGCACAGGACTGACAAGCGTGACCATTCCCAACTCCGTGAAGAGCATAGGAGAAGCTGCGTTCTCTGGCTGCACAGGACTGACGAGCGTGACCATCCCCAATTCCGTGACGAGTATAGGAAGCTATGCGTTCTCTGGATGCACAGGACTGACAAGAGTGAGCATTCCTAACTCTGTGACGAGCATAGGAAACTCTGCGTTCTATAACTGCACAGGGCTGACAAGCGTGGACATCCCCAACTCCGTGACGAGCATAGGAGAATGTGCGTTCTCTAACTGCACTGGACTGACGAGCGTGACCATCCCCAATTCCGTGACGAGTATAGGAAGCTATGCGTTCTCTGGATGCACAGGACTGACAAGAGTGAGCATTCCTAACTCTGTGACGAGCATAGGAAACTCTGCGTTCTATAACTGCACAGGGCTGACAAGCGTGGACATCCCCAACTCCGTGACGAGCATAGGAGAATGTGCGTTCTCTAACTGCACTGGACTGACGAGCGTGACCATCCCCAATTCCGTGACGAGTATAGGAAGCTATGCGTTCTCTGGCTGCACAGGACTGAATACCATAATCGTAGCCCCGGAGAACAGCACATTCGATTCCCGCGACAACTGCAACGCTATCATAGAGACAAAGACAAACACCCTGATTGTGGGATGCAAGAGCACTACCATCCCCAGCTCCGTGACAAGCATTGGCGATTTGGCGTACGCTTACTGCACAAGGCTGACAAGTGTGAACATCCCCACCTCCGTGACGAGCATAGGAGAATCTGCGTTCTGGGGATGCACAGGACTGACAAGCGTGAACATCCCCACCTCCGTGACAAGCATAGGAAAATCTGCGTTCGGTATGTGTTTAGGGTTGGAGAAAATAGAATCCTTAGCGGAGACTCCTCCTACTTGCGGCAGCTCTGTCTTCTCTGGTGTAGACAAGAACAAATGCGTGCTGTACGTGCCGAAGAAGTCCGTATACGCATACAAAGCCGCAGCGGAATGGAAGGATTTTACAAACATTATTTCCCTTGTAGTGGCATCGGGCACGTGCGGTGACAATGTCACATGGACGCTGGACGACGAGGGCGTGCTGACCATAGAGGGTACAGGAAAGATGTATGACTATTCGTATTTTGCTTCTTATTTTGCTCCATGGAAAAAACACTCTCCCATAAAAGCCATCATCGAAGATGGAGTGACAACGATTGGGAACTCTGCGTTCGCTGGATGCACTGGACTGACAAGCGTAACTATTCCCAACTCTGTGACGAGTATAGGAAGCTATGCGTTCGCTGAATGCACAGGACTGACGAGCGTGGACATTCCTAACTCCGTGGCAAGCATAGGAAACTCTGCGTTCCAAGGATGCACGAGACTGACGAGCGTGACTATTCCCAATTCCGTGACGAGCATAGGAGAATGTGCGTTCGGTGAATGTACAGGACTGGAGAGAATAGAGTCCTTGGCGGAGAATCCTCCTACGTGCGGCAGCGATGTCTTCTATAAAGTAGACAAGAGCAAATGTGTGCTGATCGTGCCGGACAATTCCCTTGACGCATACAAATCCGCAGCGGTATGGAAGGATTTTACAATCATCACAACCTTGAAGAACGTAGTGGCATGGGGCAAGTGCGGTGACAGCGTCACATGGACACTGGACGACCATGGCGTGCTGACCATCGAGGGCACGGGAGCGATGTATGACTATACATACAAATCTCCCTCTCCATGGAAAGACCTCTCCCCCACAAAGGCGGTCATCAAAGACGGGGTGACAAGCATAGGAGACTATGCGTTCTCTAACTGTTCAGGACTGACGAGCGTGGACATCCCCGGCTCTGTGATAGGCATAGGAAAACAGGCGTTCTATGGATGCTCAGGACTGACGAGCGTGACCCTTTCCAATTCCTTGACGAGCATAGGAGAATCTGCGTTCTCTAACTGCACTGGACTGACGAGTGTGACCATCCCCAGCTCCGTGACAAGTATAGGAAATTCTGCATTCAGCAGCGAACTGAAAAAGGTGATAATGCTCCCCAACAGCGTCCCGTCCGGTTTTTCTTCCGCGTTTCAGTCTGGAGGAGCAAGAATGATTTATGTAGCGAACAACAATTACGATAGTTTCTCGAGCTTGGGAACAGTAAAGGTATATCCTTATTTAAGCTCGTTGTTTGAGGTGGACGGAGTGGTTTATGTTCCGGTCAATCCGTCTCAGAGGACATGCGATGTGATAGACTGCAATTATAATGACACCATTGGCAGTATTGCAGTACCACAAGCCGTGTCGTATAAAGGCGTAACCATGTATCCGCAAGATGTGAACAACTATTCGTTTTTTAAATACGCCAAGGCAGGTAAAGCCGTCTTGTCTAACAACGGATACGTAGGCAGCAGTGCATTTGAAGGTTGCGGAAAACTCACATCCGTAAAGGTCTTTGGCGG
>CAVEJA010000181.1:0-6913 GCA_963615745.1 Duodenibacillus sp. | reverse complement strand
ATCTCCGTCTGGGCGACCAGAGCAAGCTGCCCGATGACCTGAAAGAGAACAAGGGACACAATGTGTTCTATATGCTGCCTCTGCTGCTGGGCTTGATAGGGCTCTTCTGGCAGGCTTACCGTGGCAAGAAAGGCATCCGCCAGTTCTGGGTGGTGTTCTTCCTGTTCTTCATGACGGGAATCGCCATCGTGCTGTATTTGAACCAGACACCCACGCAGCCCCGTGAGCGTGATTACGCATACGCAGGCTCATTCTACGCCTTCGCCATCTGGATTGGCTTCGGTGTGGCTGCCATCATCGACTTCCTGAAGAAGGTAAAGATGAACGATGCCGTGAAGGCGGGGCTTGTTTCATTGGTCTGCGTGCTTGTTCCCATTCAGATGGCAAGCCAGACATGGGACGACCACGACCGCAGCGGCCGCTACACTTGCCGTGATTTCGGACAGAATTATCTCCATTCCCTTCAGGAAGACAAGAATCCGATCATCTATACCAACGGAGACAACGATACTTATCCCCTGTGGTATGCGCAGGAAACGGAGGGCGTGCGTACCGATGTCAAGGTATGCAACCTCAGTTATCTCCAGACCGACTGGTACATCGACCAGCTGAAGCGTCCTTCATACGAAGCTCCTCCCGCCCCGATTACTTGGGACAAGGCAGAGTATCTCTCCGGCACGAACGACTATATCCAGGTTCAGCCCGCCCTGAAAACGCAGATAGACGCACTGTACAAGGAGAATCCCGAGGCTGCCAAGAAGATGCTGGGTGACAATCCCTATGAAATCAAGAATATTCTGAAGTACTGGGTACGCAATACAGACCCGCAGATGCACGTGATACCGACAGACAGTATCGTCATCCCCGTGGATGCGAAGGCTGTGCGGGAAAGCGGCATCAAGGTGACGGACTCCATACCTCCTTATTTCGTGCTGAAACTGCAACGCAGCACCCTGTACAAGAACCATATCATGCTGTTGGAGATGCTGGCGCAGTCCGACTGGAAGCGTCCTATCTACTTTGCCGTGACGGTGGGTCGTGACAATTACCTCAACCTGAGCGACAACTTCAGCCAGGAGGGTCTGGCATATCGTGTCACTCCGTTCAACTCTGTGAAGGCGGGTTCTTTCGTGGACACGGACAGAATGTACGACAATATGATGAACAAGTTCCGCTTCGGCAATATCAGCGACCCGAAGGTATATGTGGACCAGACCGTAAGAGGAATGTGTCTGACGCACCGCAGGATGTTCGTTATCCTTGCCGACGAGCTGATGCGCAAGGGCGACAGTGTCCGCGCGCGGAAAGTGTTGGAGAAATGCGAGAAAGAGATACCGGGTTATGCCGCATCCTATACCAACAATATAGGTGGAACGGTGGAGATGGCGCGCCTCTGGGGCGAGCTGGGAGACAAGGCGAAGGCAAAGAAAATGCTGGAGGACTTTATCAAATCCACCAAGCAGTATCTGGACTGGTACATATTGTACTCCACAAACAGCCTGAACTCCAATGCTTCCGAGTGCTCTGTCAAACTCACGGAAATGCTTTCGGCTATCAACGCCATGAAGATACTGAACCTGCCGGAGACGGAGAAATACATGGATGAGGCGCAGGGATACTACGGAACGCTTACCTCAAAAGGTATAAATCTCAATCTGGGCAATAGCTGATGTTCATAGAACAACCTCCAATATGGCTTCGATGGATTTATCCCGATGCCTTATGGCGGGTGAACAAAGGGGTCAGGGCTGTATATCTCACGTTTGATGACGGCCCTATCCCCGATGTCACGCCCAAAGTGCTGGAGATACTGGACAAGTATGGCGTAAAAGCCACTTTCTTCATGGTGGGCGACAATGTACGCAAGCACCAGAGGGAGTTTGAAATGGTGAAGGCGGCGGGACACCGCTTGGGAAACCATACCTATAACCATATAGGAGGGATGCGCCACGGCATACGCAGCTACATCAACAATGTGAACAAGGCGGACAGTTACATCCATACGGATTTGGTCAGACCGCCTTACGGATGGATGAAATGGGAGCAATACTTCTTCCTGCGCCGTTCTTATCAGGTGGTGATGTGGGATGTGGTGACCCGTGATTACAGCAAACACCTGACTGGGGAGGAGGTTTTCCAGAATGTGAGACGGTTTACCCGCAACGGTTCCATCATCACTTTCCATGACTCTCTGCGCAGTGTGCCGCGCCTGTGGTACGCCCTGCCGAAGTCCATTGAGTGGCTGCTTTCCGAGGGGTATGTGTTCAAGACACTGCCATAGGCTTCGGAGGACAAGGAAAAGCCCGAAAGAAGAGGCAAAAGAACGATATTGAAGAAAAGCCGTTTCCCGGATAAAGGGTTACGGCTTTGCTTTTTTGGGGAGGAGAAATCCGCTTTTGGCAGTACTCGTCAAAGTTTGATTTTTATTCGTCAAACTTTGACGAGTAAAAAAGTCACCGTTTTAGGAGGGCTAACTCTGCGTTTTAGCACTCGTAACTCCGCGAGTTAGAAAAATTACTCCGCGAGTTAGGAGTGTTAAAACGGGCATTTACGAGGCGCAATCCGCGGAGTTGGGATTTCCTATGGCAGCGGGAGCTATAATATGTCGGCGAAACCGCTGCCGACATACTGCTCGAACTGTTCCTTGCTGCCGTTGAAAACATTGATATCCACTTCCCCATAGATGCCTTTTACCCTGCCGAACGGTGACAACTGCCAGTATAGCAGCTTGACATACGGGCGGTATTCTCCGTAGCGGGCTATCCAGACATTATAGGAAAGCAGTTTCGCAGGTCCGTTGTGAAGGTATTTCTCTATGAATTGCTGGCTGACATACAGGATAGGTCTTTTCCCCGTGGCTCTCTCCACCTCGTCCATCCAAGCCTGCATCTCCCGATATAATGCGGTTTCTCCGCCCATTTTGGCGATTTGCTGTGCGGTAAGCTCCACATCCAACACGGGAGGAAGATCTTCCTGGAGGATGTGTGTATTGCGGAGAAACCAGCGGGCTTGCGCCTTTCCTGATACGGGGGACATGAAATGGTATGCTCCGACCTTGATTCCCCGCTTGCGGGCATTGTGCGCGTCGGAGGCATAGAACTTGCTGCGGATGCGGACACCTTGCGTGCTCTTGATAAAACAGAACGAAACGGGGAAATCGATAGAACCCACCACGTTCTTGTTGTGTTTCGCTCCCAGATGGGTAATGCGCAGTTCGTCCCATTCGATAGGGCTTTCCACCCAGTACCGTTTTCTGCCTTTCCGTACAAGTCTGCGTTTGTGCTGGTAGCGGGAGATGTCTATGCCGTATACACGGGAGGTGTTGTAGGTCATTTTCTCTCCTAAATACCGTCCGTTTCTCCACCATCCTATCCTGATATTCTCGCCACTCTCTATCTGAATGCCGAATTGATGGGGTTTCCCTTGGTTCCAATATCCCGAATAGATACGCAGTCGGTCACGATCGGCAAGTTTTCCGTAGCCGGATGGGGCAAGACTGTCGTTGAAAGCTCCTGTATAGATGCCGTCGGCATCCTGGCGGGTGCCGTAAACGAGTTTGCCGTTTTTCCAAGTGCCGCTCCATACATGGAGGGAGTCGGTGTAGCTTCCCTTTCCGTGAAGAAAGCCGTTCTTCCATTCTCCCTCGAAAACACCGTTGGAAACGGTCAGTTTTCCCTGTCCCTCCCATTTGCCCTGGACGAAATGCCCCTCATAACAGGTGTCTTGATGGAGGTATTTGCCGTATCCGTCGGGTCTTCCATTCGTCCACTCCCCGATGTAACAGCTGCTTTCTTTCTGAAGCTGTCCGAATCCTTGTGGAATATCATGGCTGATTTCGCCTGTGTACAGACCTTCCATCCAGGGTATCTTCCTGTCCTGACAGGAGGAAAACAGCAGAGCCGCCGCACAGAGGGGGAGAAAAAATCCTATGTTTTCCAAAGCGTGTTTGAGGGAGAGCGACATGGTTAGAATAGAATGATATGGTTTTGACAGACAATGCCGATGAGCGAGCCGTTGGAATCCGTTAATGGACTTCCCTCCGCACCCTTTAGCAGGGGAATGGAGGTGGAGAACGGTTTGTCATCTTTCCAGATGCGTCCCTCTATGGAGGAGGGTTTCATTTGGGAAATGCCCGTTTTATCGATATATCCGTAGTGGTATGCAGTCAGGGTGGCTTCTCTTTGGGAATGCCGTCTGGCGAGCAAAGTGGTCTTCAGCAGGGATGCTCCGATGCTTCTGCTGCCAGAAGGCATGGTGCGGGAGAGGGTTTGCAGTCTCGCAACCTGATTGTCCGAAGAGAGGAACAGGCAGGTGTCTGTTGCAGGAGCGGAGGATGGGGTGTGGCTATGGGCGATATAAACGGTGGAAAGGGATATTTCCCCTTTCCCGGAAAGGAGTATAGCGTTTAATATGGAATGAATGCGTTCCTCCTCTGTACGCATTTGTTGGTAGTCTTTCTGGTATTGTCCCATCTGGTTATAGCCTTCGTCCACCACGTTGTGGGTCGCCATATAGTAGGCGAGGATTTTTTCTTCCTTTTGGATATTCTGCAACCGCAGGGTATGTATGGAATCCTGCGCTTTCAACAGCCTTGTCAGTTTATCGTGGGAAAAGGCAGGCAGGGTGTCGGGACGGGCGAGACAGGAGGAAGTCAGCAGAGTTCCGTGGCACAAATGCAGCAAAGGGACAGACCCGTACCAGAAAGCCGTGCCGTAGACAGTCTGCCTTGCCTGCGGGAGATGGCAGGACAAGCCTGCGAGAGAGCCGTCTTCCTTGAAAGAGGAGAAATAAAGGGTGTCGCAACCGGGGGCGGTAAGCTGGTAACAATGCTGACATTCCAACAGCACCACGCATTTTTCCAACTGTCTTTTTTCCCACGGGAAAGGCAGGAGTATACCATATATAATAAGGCAGAGGACGGCTGACAGGAGAATTTTCCTTGTTTTCTTTTTTGGAAAAGGCTTCCTCATGGGTTACGGAACTGATTCTGTATGCAAAATTACACTCATTTTTTTGAATAAATGAGCCTGAAATGGTAACTTTGCGCCCGAATAACAGGGGTGTCATCCTTTTGTTTTGGGATGGCTGAGATTACACTCTGATAATCTGAACCAGATAATGCTGGCGTAGAGAGTTATGGAAAATCATATAAAGAAGATGAGAAAAATGTATGCTATGGTGGCACTTTTAGGTGTCGCCCTGTGCCATTGTGCCTATGCGCAAGGAGAAGAGGATTCTCTGAAAGTAGAGAGATTGAACGAGGTAGTGGTGAAGTCGGTGAAAGCCGCACCCAACGCACCTTTCGCGGTGTCGAACATCGGCAAGAGCCAACTGCAGTCTTTTGCCAAGACAGGCCAGGAACTGCCGTTCCTTTTTGCCCGGACACCGGGTGTGCTGGCTTGGAGTGAGAATGGCGTGGGAACGGGAACTTCCTATATGCGTTTGCGCGGGGCGGCTGCGTCCCGCATCAATGTCACCATAGACGGCGTGCCTTTGAACTCCCCGGAGGATCAGTGCGTGTTTTGGGCGAACATGAACAGCTATGCTGCTTTGCTGAAAGGGGTGCAGATACAGCGCGGTGTGGGGACAAGCACCAATGGTGACGGTGCTTTCGGAGGGACGATTTCCTTGCAGACTTTGTCCGCCTCCTATACTCCGGCATTGGAGGTGAGCGGCAGTTACGGCTCATACAACACAGCCAATGCGGGCGGGTCTTTCTCTACGGGTATGCTGTGGAACCATCTTGTGTTCGACGGAGCATATCACGAGACCCGGACTGACGGGTATATACACGGCACTTCTGGACGCTCTGGCAGCTATTACGGAGGATTGACTTACCTGAATGACGACAGAACCCTGACCATCCGCTATAAGAACATCGGTAATTACGAGAAAACGGGACAGGCATGGAACGGTGTTACCGCAGGCACGGACGATTACAGTCTGAACTCCTATGCCGGAATACGTACCTACAAGGATATGTACAAGCGTGGCTTGGGGAAATACAATTCCCTGTATGAGAAAATTGTCCTTGGCGATGATTATTGGACACCAGCCGTGGATGGCAATGGAAAGTACATGACAGAACGTTACACCATGGACGACGGCTCGTTCTGGAGCAAGACTACGGACAATTTCTGGCAGAACCACAACATTCTTTCCCTGGCTTGGAGCATCAATGAGCATTGGTCTGCTTCCGGGGTGGTTCACTACACCCACGGATATGGCTATTACAAGGAGTTCAAACCGGAAACAAAACTGAAGAAGTTCGGCTTGTCCAACAGCTATAATGCGGACTGGGATGCCGTATATACTTATGCGGACGGAACTCAGTCCAAGAAAAAGGTGGACTTGGTGCGCAAGAAAGGACTGACACAAAACACATACGGCATGATCTGGAATGTGAATTACAAGGACGAGAACTGGGATGTGACAGGAGGTATCACCGAGCAGAGCTTTGAGGGAAACCATTTCGGATATATTACCTATATCAAGGACGAGAAGCTGCGCGAGGTGTTCATGCCCGGCAACCGCAAATATCTGTATTATGACTCTGACGCACAGAAGACGGATGCCGGTGCTTTCACCAAAGCCACCTACCATATTTCCTCTTCCTGGGATGTTTTCGCAGACTTGCAGTACAGGCACGTGTACTATATGACCAACGGAGTGAATGACAAATTCATCAGCAATGGGGACGGCAGCTACTCCAACCAGATATTGAATATCAGCAAGAGTTATCATTTCTTCAATCCGAAAGCGGGCTTCAGTTTCCACAAGAATGGTCACAATGCCTACATCTCCTATGCCCGCAGCAATCGCGAGCCGGAGCGGAACAACTATACGGACAACGGAAACTACCCCGCACCCAAGGCTGAAAGCGTGGATGATGTGGAATGGGGCTACCAATACA
>CAVEJA010000180.1:0-3081 GCA_963615745.1 Duodenibacillus sp. | reverse complement strand
ACCTCCAGATTATGAGTCTGTTGCTCTAACCAACTGAGCTACAAGTCCGGCAATTCTCTTTCTGAGGATTTGCGTGTGCAAAAGTAATGGTTTACTTTGATTTGAGCAAATTTTACCCGTGCTTTTTTAGCATCCGGCTATTCTATTTTCCGCCATTCGCTTTCTGCATGAACCGCTCCCGATCCACTATATAGCGTATGTGTGTTCCCTCTCCGATGACGTTCCCTCCTTCAAAAGCGGTGACTTTGAATTCCAGTTTCCTCCCTTCTATCTTTACAAGTTCCGCCGTAACCGAGACCCCAGCCCCTTTTACCGTGGGGGCAAGATGATTTGCAGACAAGAATCCGCCAACCGTCGTGCTTCCTTCGGGGAGAGCGTCCTCAACGGCTTTCATAGAGGCGTTCTCCATAAGCATGAACATGACGGGGGATGCAAGCACCGGGAGGTCTCCGCTCCCTACATGGTTTGCCAGATGCCGCTCTTCCACCAGAAGAGTGCTTGTATGTGTTCTGCCTGTTTCCATAGACACTTTCCCGTATTTTTGTACAAAGATAGTGTTTTTGAGACAAAAATAATAGCTTAACTTTGTAATCTCAAATATATTCTACGAATGATAAAGAACTTGTTGTTTGACTTTGGCGGAGTTCTCTGCGACCTGGACTTCAAGCGGTGCATGGATGCTCTTGCCCGCTTGGGCGTTTCCGTAGACATCATGTCAGAAAAGACCATCACTTCGGGTATTTTCCAACAAATCAATGTGGGTACTATCACGGAGAAGGAGTTTCTGACGGGATTGAAAAGAATGGGAAACTTGCAGGAAGTCTCCGACAAGGAACTGCTCGATGTCTGGAACAGCATTATCGTAGGCGTACCCGCCCATCGGTTCAGGGCTCTTCTCAAACTGAAGGAACGCTTCAATCTGTACATGTTGAGCAATGTGAACGTGATGCATTGGGAATACTGTATGGACAATGTATTGAACTATGAGGGAGAGAGCTTCATCGGGAATTTCAAACAAGTGTTCCTTTCCTATAAAATGCACAAGGAGAAACCCGACAAGGATATTTTCGAGCAGGTATTGCAGGAAGCACGGATTCTCCCGGAGGAGACGCTCTTCATAGACGACCGAAGAGACAACACCGCCACAGCCCAGAGTATGGGTTTCCATGTGTTGCAGGCTCTTGGAGACGAATGGCTGGCGGATTTTGAAAAAAGAGGGTGGTTGTGATAACAAGATGAGGATTCTTACAGACAATTTCTCCTTTCAGGACACATCTCCCTGCGTTGCCACGATAGGATTCTTTGACGGAGTACACAGGGGACACCAGTATTTGATCCGCCAAGTGGAGGACATAGCCCGCAGCATGGGGTTGAAGTCCATGGTCATCACGTTCTACGAGCATCCCCGGAAAGTGCTGGACAAATCGTACAAGCCCTGTCTGCTGACTTCCTTTGAGGAAAAAATGGCTCTCTTGGAGACTACGGGAGTGGATATTTGCCTACCCATGAGATTCTCGGAAGAGGTTTCCCGCATGACCTCCTCGGAGTTTATGAGATATTATCTGCGTGACAAGTTGCAGGTAAAGGTTCTTGTGATGGGATTCAACCACCATTTCGGAAAGGACAATGTCTCGTTTCCAGAATGTCACAGCACAGGTGATTCTTTGGGAATACAGGTGGTTTTGGCAAAGGAATACGGTTCTGACCAGTCCCATGTGTGTTCCTCCCTGCTGCGGGAGTTGGTGAAGTCGGGCGATGTCTCCCGATACAAATCCCTGTGCGGGCATGGCTATTGTCTGGAGGGGATGGTTATAAAAGGTCATCAGCTGGGAAGGAAGATCGGCTTTCCCACGGCAAACATCAACATACGGGACTTGGACAAGCTCCTTCCCCGGGAAGGGGTCTATGCCGTCCGCATAAAAGTGCAGGGAAAGGAATACTCCGGGATGGCGAATCTGGGGAGACGCCCTACGGTGGAGGACGACGGCGAGCCATCTCTGGAAGTGCATATCATAGGCTTCCAGGAAGATATATACGGATGTTACGCCAAGGTGGAGTTTGTCGAAAGGGTACGGTCGGAATGTCATTTCGGCTCTTTGGAGGAACTGTCCAAGGCTTTGCGTGATGATTTGGACCAGGTTAAAATGATTTTGGGACGATGAGAAAAGCCATTTTCATTCTGATTGTATTTCTCCTCGTCCAGATGCTCGCACCCTCCGTCGCCGTTCTGTTCTCCCAACTCACGGACACCCCCCTTGATACGGCGGATTTTGCAAGGCATCCATCCGTCCTGGCATGGGTTTCTCTGGCAGCGGATTCTGTGATTATCCTATTGGTCAGCCTGTTTATGTGCATAGACGGGAAGTCTTATTTCAAGGAGAATCTCCTGCGAAGAATTCCTTTCCGAGGCTGGATGGCAGCCTTGGCTCTGTGTTTCCCTTACCTCATAGGCGTAAATATGCTTGCGGAGATGATCCGGCTGCCCGATTTCATGCAGACGACCTTCTCCGGCCTGGCGGATACGTTCTCCGGGATTTTCCTGTTGGCGGTCATGGGACCCGTGGTAGAGGAGCTGTGTTTCCGTCATGGCATACTCCGGGCATTGGAGGAAAGGAGTTCCCATCCCCGGAATGCCATCATTGTCTCCTCTCTGATGTTCGGAATCGTGCATTTGAATCCCGCCCAGATTATGGCGGCATTCCTGGTAGGAATGTTTCTGGGCTGGCTTTATTGTTCTACACGGAGCCTGATTCCCTGCATCATCTGCCATATTCTGAACAACTCCCTTGCGGTTTTGCAGACGAGACTTCTGGGGGCGGATGTAAGTTTCAGGGACATGATAGGGAACAACTCCCTGTTTCTGCTGCTCTTCGTCGTTATTGTCATGGTCAATATCGTTCTTTGGAAAAAACTCAAAAACTCTTTCGGATTCCAGCGCGGGGAGTGAGCGGAAAAGCCTCTCCCGAAGTGAGGTTTTCCAACACGGCGTTTTAGCACTCGTAACTCCGCGGTTTAACAGTGTTAAACAGGGCTTTTCCGGGGCGTAATTCCGTATAACAATTTTTCTAAACCGCGGAGTTA
>CAVEJA010000179.1:0-3438 GCA_963615745.1 Duodenibacillus sp. | reverse complement strand
TTCTTTCCTTCTTGTCGCATCAATTTCAAATCGGTTTTGGGTTTGCAAATATACTTTTAATTCCTGGATTACATTCCGCAGGTCTCTAATTTTTTGACAATACGCATACCCATTTCTCTTGCACGAACTGTGCCAAAAGTGTTATGTATGGTGCAAAAAAGAGTTGTATTGTGCTGACAGATGGAAATCTCCTGGTGTTTTGGGAACAAAAAGATACTAATAAAGAGAATTGGAAGAGAGCGTAATGGATGAAAAAGAATACTTTTGTAAGGAGAAGACATGGGAGGCATCCCTGATAAGTTGGTTTAAAACGATGGCGTAGTATGAGGAATCCTTGGTTGGTTTTGCTGGTTTCCTGTTGGTTTCTGGGTGTGTCCGCTTTTTCAGCGCAGAATGTGACCCGTAAGAAAGTCGGTGTTGTCTTGAGCGGAGGCGGTGCAAAGGGTGCCGCCCATATTGGCGTACTCAAGGCGTTGGAGGAAGCGGGCATCCCGATTGACTATATTGCAGGTACCAGCATGGGGGCTGTCGTGGGAGGACTGTATGCCATAGGCTATACCCCTTCTCAGTTGGATTCCATCATCAAGGGGCAGGACTGGGATTTTCTCCTCAGTGACAATCCCGAATGGGGGAGACAGACCTTGCAGGAGAGGGAGGATGCGGGGAAATATCTGGTTTCTTTTGCCATGGGGAAGGAGAAGAGAAACAATGGCGCAGGGCTGGTGCGCGGGAAGAATCTGTATTCTCTGCTTTCCCAACTTACCATTGGTTATCACGACTCCATTGATTTCAATCGTCTTCCGATTCCTTTTGCCTGTGTAGCTACCAACATTGCCAATGGGAAAGAGGTCGTTTTCCATAGCGGAATACTTCCTTTGGCGATACGTGCCAGTATGGCTATACCTGGTTTCTTCACGCCGGTACGTATGGACAGTATGGTGTTGGTGGATGGTGGAATGGTCAATAATTATCCTGTTGATGTGGTCAGGGATATGGGGGCGGATATTGTGATAGGCTCAACCGTCCAGAGCACTCTCCTTTCTGCGGATGAGATTGGAAATATGTCCCAGCTCTTTTCCCAGATTCTGACCATTTCCTGCCAGAACAAATTGGAGCAGAACATTGCCGATTGCGATTTGCATCTTCATATCCGGGCGGATCAGTACAATATGATGGACTTTAAGCCTCAGGTCATTGACTCAATGGTGTCCCGGGGGTGGAATATAGTGTGGGAGCATGCCGCGGATCTGTCCTCAATCCGTCGCCAGTTGGGGCTGTCGGATGCGGATTCGTCGGTGTCAGTTTCGCATACACCAGTCGTAGCTGCCCGACACAGTTCCATCTATGTGCGGAAAGTGAATTACCATATAGGCAATAAGCACGAGATACTGACCATCAACCGCAAGTGTAAGATTGCAGAAAACAGTAGGGTCGGCATATTCCGCATAGAGGAAGCGGTGCGTATTCTGCAAAACGAGTACAATTATCCGGATGCTTACTATACTCTTTCGGAGGATGAAGGGATGTACGATCTTTCCTTTTACGCCAACCGCAAGCGGAAGAACGGGCTTCGGGCGGGTGTCCGTTTTGATACGGAGGATATTCTTTCAGCTCTTTTGAAAGGGGAAATCTTCCTGAAAACTTCCCGCCCGTCCAATGTCTCCATTACCGGAAAAGTGGGAAAGCAATATATGGGAAGCGTGCAATATACATTTGAACCTTTTTATCGCCGCAGTCTGAATGTCGCATATATGTTTCGTCGCAACGATATGAATATTGACGAAAAGGGGCGGAGAGTGAGTAATCTGGTTTTTCGGGAACATGCGGTAGGGTTTTGGTGGTCGGATTTCTCTTTCCGCAACTTCCAGTACGAGGCGGGATTGCAGACAGAGTATTACGATTACGGGAATATTCTGACCAGTCAGGGGAGTGCGGATCTGGCTTCTCTGCGTTCGGACACTTATTTTAATTATTTCTTCCGCTTGCGTTATAGTGGGCTGAACCGCCTGTATTATCCTACCCGGGGAATGGATTTCACGGCAGGCTATACACTTTATACCGATGATTTCCTGCATAATGCGGGCGAAAGTCCTGTTTCTGCATTGTGTGCTTCCTGGTGTAGTGCCATCTCCCTTGGTAGCCGTTCTACTCTGCTTCCGTCGGTTTCCGCGCGTATGTTGTTCGGAGAGAATATTCCCTTTATATATAGTAATGTTCTGGGAGGCAATTTTGCAGGCAAGTTTATGCCCCAGCAGTTGCCTTTTGTAGGTATGACCAGTACGGAGCGTGCGGAGAAGTCGCTTCTGTTGGGCGGTCTTACATGGCAGCAATGTCTGGGTGGTGAGCATTATTTGTCCTTGATAGGTAATGTGGCGGTTACTCATGGGGAGCTTCATCGGCTGAATGACGGGAAGAGTGTCTATGGGGTGGGTCTGCAGTATGGCTACAATAGTAAGCTGGGACCTCTGGAAGCGGTTGTCTCGTATGGGAATAATAACAAGAAAGTGGTCTGTTTCATCAATCTCGGCTTCTATTTTTAGCAGGCAAGTGGAGGATTTCTTTCTCTTCGGACAAAAAAAAAGAGATTTTTTTTGTGGAGATAAGAAAAGATTGTAATTTTGCAGCAACAATCAGATTGGGATATGGTGTAATGGTAACACTGCAGATTCTGGTCCTGCCTTTCCTGGTTCGAATCCGGGTATCCCAACATTTTTTGGAGAGTGTGTCAAATCTCAAGAATGTGGTTCCGCAAGGAAATGCATAGAAAGAATTGGGTTTTGACACACTTTCCTTTTTATGGATAAATTTATTTCAGTTGCTTATGATGATGGAACACTTTTGGGATATTTCCTGTCGTTTGTTTGTCGCTCTGCTGTTGGGCGGTTTCATAGGGTTGGAAAGAGAGTATCGTGCCAAAGTGGCAGGCTTTCGTACTCATTTTCTTGTGGCGTTGGGGAGTGCGTTGTTCTGTATAGTCTCTCAGTTCGGCTTCGGCTTTGAGTTGAAAGATTCCTCGCGTGTCGCTGCCCAGGTGGTTTCAGGCATCGGTTTCCTGGGTGCGGGCACCATTATATTCCATAAGAATGTGGTGCGCGGGCTGACTACGGCGGCGGGTTTGTGGGTGACGGCTGCCATAGGATTGGCTTGTGGCACGGGAATGTACCCTGCGGCGGTGCTTACTACGGTGTTCGTTCTCCTTGGGTTGGAGGTTCTCAATGCCCTGATTCCACAGATAGGCACAACTACGGTTATTCTGACTTTCTCCAGTCCTTCCCGGCAGAGCATAAAGAAGGTGGTGGAGCAGATAAAACAGGACTGTGTGGAACTCTATTCCTATAATTTAAAGAGCCATCGTACCTCGCAAGGGGAGTTCTTCGAGGCAAGCATTGAGATGAAAGTGAAGCGTGGCGTTCACAATGAGCGTTTCATCAATTATAT
>CAVEJA010000178.1:0-2562 GCA_963615745.1 Duodenibacillus sp. | reverse complement strand
ATATGTACCACCGAGAAATTCCGGGGAATCAAATCACCTGAATGGCGTTGGGTAGCGTCTTTCTCTATGCTGCTATATAAGTCTTCATGCAGGAAATTGAGTGTGGAACACTCCAATGGTTTCATGCCATAGAAAGTCAGTCCCTGTCCTTTGCTGTTTTTCACTGTCCACCAGCGCACATCCGTCTTGTTTCCGCTCTCTTGAGGACGTACATATCCCCAATACTGATCAGCTACTTTCTGGTTGTACAGTCCCAACAAGGCACATGACTTCCTGTCCCAATAGTTTTCCACAGGACCACGGCCATAGTAGCTGATGGCATTATACTCTGCCGGCATAACCATCTGCATACCGAACCGATGGAGACAGGGCTTTTGCTTGGCATCGGGATTCACCTTTAAATTCTGGTTCACGATGATTTTTCCACAGTGAGTTATCGTATAAACCATCTGCAAACGGGCATCTACTGACGGCATCTCGTAATCCGCCACAATCACAGCCTTGCCCTCCTTCTCGGAAGCGTCGAATTTAACCAATTTCATTTCGGGATTCATCCAGGCTATATCCGCTTTCTGTAAACTTGCGCCATAGTCATTGTCCGTAGGAGCGCGCCAGAAATCCGGGGTCAGAGAATATTTCTCTTCCATCATGGGCTTCCCGTCCACATCAATATAGTCTATCCATCCTGTCCTTTTATTGAAAGTAACATCCGTATTTCCCGCTGTCACCTTCAGCCAAGCCAGCTTATCCTCTTTGATGAGTTTCTCTTCTTCCATCTGCGTACCCTTTTTCTTGACAGGGGAAGCAGCCTTTCCACAACCTCCGCAGGCTTTTCCGGGGAACGCATATTCGTTGATGACGAGTTCCTGATAGGCAACAGTCTCTCCTTTTTCCCTCAAAGGCACGGCAGACTTCAGCAGATATTTCACATCCAGTATCAATTCTTTTCCTTCCACATTTGCAGGAATGGAATAACCAGGCAGCTGCACTTGGGCCGTTTGTTGCGGCAGAACATTCAGGTTCTCCACATCTCCCTTAGCCACGGACTTGCCGTTTGCCATCAGTTCCCAGTGCAAGGAGATGTTGTCCAAGCCCGTAAACGTATTCTCATTCTGGATTTTCACTATACCTTTCTGCAAATCCACGGGAGTTGTCCAGATGTTCTGGTAGAAATATGCCACCTCGTAAGCATGAGGATTCCACTGGCGGTCAGGACGAATCAGACCATTGCAGTTGAAGTTGTTTCTTGTAGCAGGATAACGCCCGTAGTCTCCGCCATAGGTGAATATCTCCTTTCCCGTTATCTTACTCTTGTCACGCAGCCCCTGGTCTACGAAATCCCAGATATAACCTCCCTGCATCTTGGGGAAATTTTTCCGGTACATATCCCAGTATTCCTTGAATCCGCCCTCGCTGTTACCCATAGCGTGAGCGTATTCGCACTGAATCAGAGGTTTTGCATTGGGTTCTTTGATATAATTCTCGCATCCTTCATAACTGGAATACATCGGGCAGTGAATGTCAGTCTTCCCGATTTGATTACCCGCAGCGTCTCTCTCATGTGCCGCGCGCTCGTACTGAACGGGGCGGCTGGGATCAAAATTCTTTACAAAGTCATAAGCCTTCTCGAAATTAGGTCCGTAACCCGCCTCGTTTCCAAGACTCCACACGATGATAGAGGGGTGATTCTTGTTCATCTCCACATTGGTTTTGTTTCTTTCCAAGTGGGCGAAAGCATACAGAGGATTCTTTGCCAATGTCTTTTCTCCGTAGCCCATACCATGACTTTCCACATTGGCTTCCGCTGTAAGGTACAGACCATACTCGTCGCAGAGGTCATACCAGCGTGGGTCATCCATATAATGACATGTACGTACAGCGTTCACATTCATTCTCTTCATAATCTGAATATCCTCAACCATACGTTTTACAGACACGACATATCCTCCGTCCGGGTCCATCTCATGGCGATTGACACCTTTAATATATATCGCTTTCCCGTTTACATACAGGGTCTGTCCTTTGATTTCCACCTTTCGGAATCCCACATTCTGCGGGATGACTTCCGTAACATTGCCCTTTTTGTCCAGCAGCGTCACATACATCCTGTAAAGATTCGGGGTCTCCGCCGTCCATTTCAGAGGATTGGATACGGAAAACTCTTTCTCCAGCACTCCCTTGGAAGATACTTTGGAAGTCTCCGCAAGGATTGATTTGCCTTTGGAATCCCGCAAATCAATTCTCACACTGCCTCCCGCAGCCTTTACTGTGCTTACCTTGACCTTTAAAGTTCCGTCTTTATAATTGGAATCCAGGTCCGGGGTGATGAAAATGTCGCTGACATGCGCCTGCGGAGTGGCGTACAAATAAACCTCCCGGGCGATACCTGTCAGTCTCCAGAAGTCCTGATCCTCCAGATAACTGCCGTCGCACCACCTCATCACCTGCATGGCGATGAGGTTTTTCTTGCCGGGAACAAGATACTTTGTCAAGTCAAACTCTGTCTCCGCCTTGCTGTCCTCGCTATATCCTACGAACTTTCCGTTCACCCAAACAGAAAGA
>CAVEJA010000177.1:0-5094 GCA_963615745.1 Duodenibacillus sp. | reverse complement strand
GTCCACCTCCCGAATCAAAACAATCTTGCTTTCATCGGGAGAAAGAAGGAATCCCTCGATGTCATCCTCAAGACGGCTTACTTGTTTGCGGTTTGTTCCGTCAGCATTCATCACCCATAACTGGTAAGAGCCGCTTTGGTTGCTTAGGAACAGGATCTGTTTTCCTTTGTTGATGTAGACAGGGGAACTCTCGTTTTTTTCGGTTGTCGTCAGCAGTCTGGTGCTTTTGTCTTTCGGATTGACCGTGTAAAGAACCGTGTGGCTCTTGTTCTGTGGGACACTGTAATAGGTTACATCATAGATGGCGGACTTTCCGTCGGGGGCTTGCTGGTATGTTCCCATACGCCCCATTGCCCATAAGGCTTCCGGGGTAAGGAGGTCGCTGTTCAGTTTGATGTCGCTTTTTCCGATAAAGGAATTTTCTTCTGCCTGTGATGTCATGAATGTAACGGACAAGATAATCAACCAAAAAGCTCTTTTCATGATGCTGTGCTGCTAATATTATATGAAAAACGTAGGTTATTTTTTCTTCTTCATGGCTTGCTGTTGTTTCTGCATCGCTTCCAGACGGGCTGCCAGTCCGCTTAATTTTTGCGGGTTGTTGATGTTCTTCTGGTAGTTCTGTTCCAGTTTCGCCAGCAATTTCTTGTCATCAGTCCTCCATTTCAAGTACCACATGGTCAGTGCGCTGCAGAGCAGGGAAATCCAATAGTAGTAGTTCAATCCTGCGGAATAGCTGTTGAACATGAAGAAGAAGAAGATGGGCATCAGCATCATCATCCATTGCATGGTCTTCATCTGCTGTGCCGCCTGGGGGGAAGCCATGGAATCTTTCTGAAGCTTCATGTTCATCCAGCTGTATAGCAGGTTCGTTCCGCAGAACAGCACGCAGAACAAACTGATATGGTCTCCGATGAGTGGCAGATTGCTGTTGAACTGGATGATGGAGTCGTATGTGGAGAGGTCATCGGACCACAGAAATTTCTGTCCTCGCAATTCAATGGCGTTGGGCACGAAGTTGAACATGGCAATCCATATCGGTGTTTGCAGCAGAATAGGCAGACAGCCGCTCATGGGGCTTACTCCGTACTTGCTGTATGTGGCCATGATTTCCTGCTGCATGATCATGCTGTCCTCCTTGTTGGGGTATTTCTTCTGTATCTCGTCCAGTTTGGGCTTCAGTACACGCATTTTTGCGCTGCTGGTGTAGCTCTTCTTGGTCGTAGGGTACACAAGTATCTTGAGCAGAATGGTGAGAATAAGGAGTACAACGCCCATATTCAGTCCCCATTGTGTGAGCCAGTTGAACAAATATATGGTGAAATAACGGTTGATCCAGCGGAAAAGCGGCCATCCAAGGTATACCAGATTCTCCAATTCCAGCTCCTGGTTGTTCAGACTGTACTGATCCATATTCTGTAACAGCTGGTATTGGTTCGGTCCGAAATAGAATTGGAAGGTGGTGGGATGGGAACCGGTGGGGTCGAAAGCCGTCTGCATTTTTGCCTTGTAGGATTTCAGACAGCCTGACGCTTTCTCCAAGGGAGTGCTGGACAAGGTTGCATGGGTGAAATTCTGTGTGCCGATCATGACGCTGCTGAAGAACTGGTTCTTGAAAGCGACCCACTGGAGTGGTTTCTCCGGGGATTCTTCCTCCGCTTTCGTCTCGCTGAGGTGGTCAGTGCCGCTTTCTGCCGCTTCTTTGTAGGTCAGCGTGGCGTAGCGGGCTTCAAACTCATATCCTTTCTCTTGCTGTCTGACAACATCCTGCCAGTCAATCAGCATATAACTCTGGTCGGGAGCGAAATGGTTTGCCAAGCCTTTGGACGAAATGGCGCAATTGACCATATATGTTCCGGCGAGAAGTTTGTAGTCTATCTGCAATGTGCTTCCGTCATGCCCGGTGATGACAAGGGTCGTCGTGGAGTCGGTGGTGTTCTGTGCCGTAAATACATAGTCCTGTGAGCAGATGTTCTCGGTTTTGAGAGGGAGGGTGAAGTTCAACCGGGCTGTCTGTTCGTTGAACAATTCCACGTTCTTTTTCTGCTGGTTCTTGTATTCTTTCAATTCTGCGGCTACGATATTTCCGCCTTTGGTGTTGATGGTAAGTTTGACAAGCTCGTTTTGGAGAATGATGTTTTCCCCTTTTTCCTGTTTTGCCGCACCAAACAGGGTGGTTGTATCTTGTGCTTCGGCGAGCTGTTTTGCTTTCGCCTCCTTGTCTTTAATCTCTTTTTCTACTTTCTCCTTTTGGGCGTTCACGGCAGCGATAGAGTCGTTTATCCTGCTTTGGTTGATTTCTTCCTTGCTTGGCTGCCCGAAATAGTTGAATCCAATAATTACTAATGCGATTAGTAAAAAACCTATGATTGTGTTTTTATCCATAATTGGGTGGTTGAATTTCGAGGGGCAAAGTTAAGTAATTTTTTTGTAACCATTAATATGTCTGCGGGAATCGGAGTGCCGATAGGGAGATGGAGGGTTCGTGTCCGGCTTGTTTCCAAACAGAAAAAACGACTTTTATATGGGGTATGTGCATATATTTCCATAAATTTGCAAGAAATTATATACTTGTGATAAAGCGTATTCTTATAATATTGTTGCTTTTTGTGTCCGTCTCATCTGCGGATTTCGCACAGAAGAAAGCCAGGAAACAAGTGGTGGAACAGCCGTCGTGGGAAGAGAAAGTGCTTGAAAGCTACTCCGATTCCTTGTACAGGCTCAGGTCGTACTACGATTCCGTGTGGGTTTATGGGAAGGATGACCTCCTTTCCAATCCCTATTATTATCGTTTGTTCGTGCAGCCTACATTTTATTTCAATCCTGTAAAGCAGCAGATGGATCTGACGTGGCCTTCCGAAAATGCGCAGTCCCGTCTTTCTTTGGATGCGAAAAAGGACGATGTGCTTTGTACGGATTCGGCGATGAACAGGTTCTTTTCCTCCCTTTATGTGAACCAGCCGGAGCTGATAGTCACCAGTCAGACGGTGCTGGACAATGAGAAAGGCATACGGAATGACCTCCCTAAGGATGTGGAGCATAAGGTGGAGCTTTCCTCCAAGGTGAATACGCCCAAGCCGCTGACGGTTTTTGAGCCGATACAGGTGGTGGGCCGTCGTCCCAATTTCTGGACTTTCCGTCAGACTTACGGCTTGCAGCTGATGCAATACTATTTTTCGGGGAACTGGTATAAGGGCGGAGACAATTACAACTCGTTCCTGATTACGGCGAATATCTCTGCCAATTATAACAACCACTCGAAACTGACTTTCAATAACACCTTGTCCGTACAGCTGGGTATGCAGACGGTAAAGAACGATACGGTGCATCCCTGGCATAGTACGACGGATGAGCTGAGGATGGTGAACCAGTTGTCTGTGGCGGCAGCCAAGAACTGGTCGTATACTGCCACCTTGACCACCACTACAAGAATGACTCCGCAGTACCCGAACAACAGTAGGAAAGCCACATCTGACTTTATGTCACCTTTCGAGACCGTGTTGTCCATCGGTATGAAGTACAATTTGTCGAAGTCAAAGTTCAATATATCCGTGAACATGGCTCCTCTGTCATTTGACCTGCGCTATGTGGGCAGGAAAGATCTGGCGACCCGGTTTGGTAATCTGGCGAATCACAAGTACAGAGAGTACTATGGTTCCAACGTAACCATCAATTCCAACTGGAGGATATTGAACGAATTGAACTGGTCTTCCCGCTTGTATTATTTCACAAACTACAATAAGGTTCAGGTGGAATGGGAGAACACATTCGTATTTACGATAAACAAGTATCTGAACAGCAAACTTTATCTTTATCCAAGGTTTGATGATACCCAGTATGATGACAACCACAAGCACACTATCCAGCTGCAACAATGGCTGTCTCTGGGATTCAATATTTCTTTCTAACTGTTTAATTTGTTGTGACAATGCGAAAGACGACATCTTTTTTAGTGGGATGCGTGGCTCTGCTGCCAGTGTTCTCGCAAGCTAAGTACGATAAAATCCAAAGCGATACCTGGGTTTGCAATGACGGATTGAACCGTGTGGTGGCTTCTTCCGACCAGGGCGTGCAGCGAAAAGACAAGGATACGGCCTGCGTTGTGGGGATGTTCTATTATATATGGCATGGCCAGCATGGGGAAGAGGTGAGGGACATCACAAGAATCCTGGAGAAAAATGTGAATAATCCGCAGTGGGGGAGTGAGAATCAGTTCCATTGGGGAAGCAAACCGGTGCTGGGGTATTACTCAGGCGGTGATCCCTTTATTGTGGCGAAGCACATGCAGATGTTGATGGATGCGGGAATAGACTTCTATTTCTTCGATGTTACCAACGCCTATACCTACGATGGCAATGTGAGAGTGGTCATGGACGAGATCGACAGGCGCGAGAGCCTGGGGCTGAAAACGCCGAAGCTGGTCTTCATGACCCATACGGGCAGTAATAATGTGGTGAATTATCTTTATAATCTGTATTATGCCAATTCCAAGTACGACAAATACTGGTTCTGTTGGAACGGAAAACCTCTTATACTGACCAATAAGGATGAGTACGAGAGCCTTGACAGCAAACTGAAAGAGGCGTTCACGCATCGGTTCAGCTGGGCTTGGGACCCCGGAGAGAACAAATGGCCGTGGTTGGCGTACTATCCGCAGAAGGTAAACTACACGATAGATGATGCTACGGGAGTGCAGATTCCCGAACAGATTACGGTAGGTGTGGCCCAGCATCCCTACTCCAAAGTGGGTAAAAGCTACCATTCAGGTGCAGAACCCGCCTATGACGCTTACGGACTTTCCAAATATACTCCTTACGGTTATTATTTCAAGGAGCAATGGACGCAGGCTATCAAAAAGCATCCCAAGGTTGTGATGGTCACACAGTGGAACGAGTGGATGGCGCAGCGGTTTGTCATTAAAGAGAATGGGCAGTTGGGATATGTCCGTCCGGGAGCTACGGCAAAGATAGGGGAGACCTATTTCGTGGATGTCTATAACCAGGAATTCAGCAGGGACTGCGAGCCATGTGCCGATTCGCTGATTCGGGACAACTATTACCTCCAGTTGGTCTCCTATATGCGCCAGTATAAGGG
>CAVEJA010000176.1:0-5715 GCA_963615745.1 Duodenibacillus sp. | reverse complement strand
GCCACCTACAATGCTTTCCAAAGCAACGACTATGAAACCATAGAACGGAACTGCAAAATCTCGGAGGACAAGTATCCGCACGGGGCGAACCGAAGCAAATTCCTCTTCCTGGAATCCATGAACTCACTCAGAAAGGGAGACCTGCGCGGCTTTACCGTCAAACTGGATAGCGTAAGCCGATATAAAGACGACAAAATCAGCGAGATTGCGACGAACATCTTAAAGGGAATAAAATCGGGAAGGAAACCCGTCGGAGGGAAATACAGCATGGCTGACCTTTGGGAAAGCAGAAGGAATCTCATTGGCACGCCTGCCGACTCCTCCCATGTGGACAGTCTCACAACCAACAAACAAGAGCCCTACACTTTCATTCTATCCTACTCGCCCAAGAAAGTAAATGAGGGAAAACTGCTGTACAACGTTTCCAAGTTCAACTTCACCACATTCGCCATCAGGAACTTCGAGCTATCCATCGCAAAGAATGACACCATCCATCAGCTCATAGTGGAAGGTTTTGAGAACTACGGAGAGATACACCAATACGCCTTGGAGCTGTCACAGGACAGCAGTTTCCTGCAAACAGCCAAGGAAACCCAGGCCTTCCTTATCTCCAACAGCAACTTGAAACTCATAGGAACAAAATACACCTGGGAGGAATACACACTCTTCTATAACAAACATTTCATACCCGTTTCCGTCCGCAAGAAACTGGATTTGGACACTATTCCGGGCAATTTCATCTGGGATGAGTTCGAGGAAGTAGCCCCCAAGGAAGAGAAAGAAGAGATTATAGAAAACGACAACAGCGGAGAATGGTACTAAGTCATGAACGAACAAAACTCTTTTTACGGAAAACTTTTATGGGTGGATGACGAGATCGAAATGCTCAAAGCCCAGATACTCTTTCTTGAAAAGAAAGGATATGAAGTAGTAAAGGCATCCAACGGTAACGATGCCATAGACCTTTGTACCGAAAAGAAGTTCGATCTTGTCCTCTTAGACGAGAACATGCCGGGACTAAGTGGTCTGGAAACCCTCCAGAGAATCAAGGAAATCCAACCGGACATCCCCATCGTCATGGTGACAAAGAGCGAGGAGGAAAACATCATGAACCAAGCCATCGGTTCCAAAATAGCGGATTACCTCATCAAACCCGTGAATCCCAACCAGATACTCCTCTCTCTCAAAAAGAACATCCACAGAAAGGAGATACAAACAGAAGCGATACAATCCTCTTACAGACGGGAATTCCCCAAATTAGGCACGCAAATCAACGACTTGCTTTCCTGGAAGGAATGGATAGAGGTGTACAAACGCCTCGTCTATTGGGAACTTGAATTAGAGGAAGTGGGGAGCAACATGAGCGAAATGCTGAGAATGCAGAAGCAGGAAGCCAACAATCTGTTCGAGAAATTCATCCGAAAGAATTATGAGGGATGGATTGACGGAAAGACAACCGACAAACCATTGCTCAGTCCGCAGATTTTCAGCCAGCGCATATTCCCTCTTTTGGACAACAAAGAGAAGGTTTTCCTGATCATCATAGACAATCTGCGTTATGACCAATGGAGGGTTCTGTCAAAAGAAATCTCCGACTTGTTCAACATCGACGAGGAACTTTATTACAGCATCCTGCCCACTGTCACCCAATATGCCCGGAACTCCATCTGCTCCGGTCTCATGCCATTGCAGATACAACAGATGTTTCCCTCCCTCTGGGTCGATGAAGACGAAGACGAGGGAAAGAACCTGAAAGAGGAACAGCTCATCCAAACACTCTTTGAACGCTATCGGAGGAAGGAGAACTTCTCATACAGGAAAATCAATGATTCCGTCGGGGCTGAGAAAGTCCTGTCCCAGTTCAACCATTTGAGCAATTTCAATCTGAACGTATTGGTGATAAACTTCATCGACATCATGTCCCACGCACGGAATGAGAAGCAGATGATTCACGAATTGGTGGGAAACGAGGCGGCATACAGAAGCATCACCCAAAGCTGGTTCCGCAACTCGTCCTTCAGAAATCTGTTTGAAAAGATTGCGGAATCGGGAAGCAAGGTCATTGTCACGACCGATCACGGCAGCATAAAGGTGGAAGATCCGATAAAAGTGGTTGGATACAAAGAAACCAATACGAACTTGAGATACAAAGTGGGGCGCAATCTGGCTTACAACCCCAAGGAAGTGTACGAGATAAAGAACCCGCAAAAAGTGGGGCTTCCCTCTCCCAATATCAGCAGTACATATATATTATGTGGCGGAGAACGCTTCTTCGCATACCCCAACAACTTCAATTATTACGTTACTTACTATCGCAGCACTTTCCAACATGGGGGAATATCCATGGAAGAGATGATCATTCCCCTTGTTACTATGGAGAGCAAACTCAAATAATCCTTGTCTATGGAATACATTATACACTCATTGGATGAAATCAATCAGGCAGCGGCCCTGTTCATCCAAAACATGGGAGACAACAAAATCTTCGCTTTTTACGGCAGCATGGGAGCGGGAAAGACAACCTTTATCAAGGCTGTGTGCGAGCAACTGGGCGTAACCGATGTCGTAAACTCCCCCTCCTTCGCCATCATCAACGAATACGACCTGCCCGAGAAAGGGAAGCACATCTATCACTTTGACTTTTATAGAATAAAAAAGGAAAACGAGGTGTACGACATCGGCTATGAGGACTACTTTTACAGCAACAATCTATGTTTCTTGGAGTGGCCCGAATTAGTAGAGGATCTGCTTCCCGAGAACACCGTCCGGGTGCATATCAACGTGCAGGAAGACCACTCCAGGGTGATCAGTTTCTAAAACAGCAGGATTATTCCGCCCTTTTCTCCACAGACAATCCTATATCGGAAATTCCCGGCAGCGGATTTCTGCGCATAATATGCCTTATCCGGACTGTGCCATACTGTCCTTTCCGCAAATAGACTTCCTTCAGGAAATGCTGTTTTCCAAAGAGAACCAAGCCGGAACCCTGATATAAGCCCCTCTCATCCGCAATACAGCATTTCAGCGTATCCGAGCTTCGCCAGTAAGGGCGGTGCATCTCTGTGCTTATCTGCAACCACAGATACTGGTAAGGGAATCCATAACTGATTCTTGTCTCCACGTTCATCTGATATATTCCGCTGTTTTTGACCGTATCCACAGAGACCGTTACCACACTGTCTTTCTCCCATTCACAGGCGGAAACAGAAGTGTAGTGGAACGTGTTGTACCTCTTTTGCTGACAGGAAGCCAGCAAAAAAAGGCTTAGCACAAACATTCCACTCTTCCTCATAAGGAATCAAAAAGGTCAATTTTCGGAAGGCTTGTCCTCTCTGCCGCCTTCCACACGCTCTCTTCTGTTGTTATTATTACGGGGGCGGCGGTTTCTCCTGTCACGATTCTTGCGCCCCTCCTCCCTCTCGGAAGCAGGAGAAGCCTCTGCGGAAGACTGGTTGCCCGCATCTGTCCTTGCACCTTTCTCTTTGGAAGAGGCGGGACGGTTATTGTCACGAGGCTTGCGACGCTTGTTCTTTCTCTGCTTGTCAAAACGGGTAAGGCTCTCCTGTTCCGCCAAATCCACCACCACACTCTTCTTAGAGCTAACGCCGTCCTCTGCCAATGCGACAGGTTTCTGCCCATTGTTATTCATTTCAATAATCTCAAAGGCGCGTTTCGCACTAATGGTGACAGCCTCGGAGGACATCCGTTTGTCAGGAGAATAGCATACCAGTCCGGCTATCACATCCGTTTTCACCTGATAATAGGTGTTTCCCTCCGTCTCCAGAGGAATGTCGCGCGAGGGAATGTGCGAGGCAGCGTCCAGATAAGTGCTTACCTCATAGTTCAGGCAACATTTCAACTTCGCACATTGACCCGCCAGTTTCTGGGGATTCAGAGAGACATCCTGGCAACGGGCGGCAGAAGTAGAAACCGTAATGAAATTCTTCATCCAAGTCGCACAACACAACTCACGCCCGCAAGGGCCTATGCCTCCAATACGCCCCGCCTCCTGGCGCGCACCTATCTGGCGCATCTCCACACGCACATGGAATTCCTCCGCAAGCACCTTGATCAGCACACGGAAATCCACCCGCTGATCCGCTATATAATAGAAAATAGCCTTGCTTCCATCCCCCTGATACTCCACATCGCCTATCTTCATATCCAGATTCAGGTTCTTCGCTATCTGGCGGGACTTTATCATCGTGTCGTGTTCCAGAGCCTTTGCCTCATGGTATTTCTGCATATCCACCTCACGTGCTATGCGGTAAATACGCTTTACACCGGCATCATTCTTCAGGCGGACCTTCGCCATCTGCAGTTTGACCAGAGAGCCTGTCAGCGTTACAACCCCTATGTCATGACCCGGGGAAGCCTCCACGGCTACAATATCCCCCTTGGACAAGGGAAGATGGTTGCTATTGACGAAATAATCCTTTCTGGTATTCTTGAATTGGACTTCCACCAGGTCGGTCATGGTGTCATTTCCCGGTATATCCGCAAGCCAGTCATAGGTATTCAGCTGCTTGTCCTGCTTTCCGCAAGCACGACCGCTCAATCCACGCTGGCAAGTTCCACATACAAAATCTTTCATTGTTATCTTCTTATTAGGATAATGCTCTGTAAAGCCAGATTAAAAAGCACCGTCCGTGAATTTACATTCTGTTCTATATCTCGTTGGGCACAGGAAAACTCGTCCATGAAACCCGTCACATTTCTCTCATTGATGAAACGGGCGAATCTCACAGAGAACGACACTTCCTGCTCACTCATAAAATTCAGCTCCGAATGGCGGAAATTGTAAATGAAATTCTCGCGCAACATATTCTGACAATATGCCAGCAAGGCTTTCTGTCTCTCTCTCCCCCAAGATGCGATTTCGTCACTCCACGACTTCAGTTCCTGCAAATTACGGCTGTATGCGGAACGCATCAGCGAGGTAAAATACTTGAAGAACACGGAACTGTCATCGCCTATATTTATCAATTGCAAAGCCCGGAGGTAGCTTCCTCCCGAAATCCGTGCAATCTGCAAAGCCATCTGCCTGTCCAGACCGTTACGGCTCATCAGCGCATCCGCTATCGTTTCCAATGGCAAAGGTCGGAAAACAAGGTTCTGGGTGCGGCTCAGAATGGTGGGAAGTATGGCACTGGCATCATTGGAAACAAGGATAAAGACAGTCCCGTCCGTAGGTTCTTCCAGCGTTTTCAACAGATTGTTCGCCGCCTCCGCACGCATTTTCTCAGGCAGCCATATAATCATCACCTTATAACCGCCCTCATAGGAAGAGATACTCAGCCTGTCTATGATGCGATCGCCCTCCGCTTCGGAGATAAACGCCTGTTTGTTGTCGCTGCCAATCCTGTCCATCCAATCGTCCAAGCCGAAATACAAGGAGGTAGACAGTTGGCTTCGCCACTCCGCCATATAATCATCACATGTCGCCGGCGAGGAAGTTTTCTTTATCACAGGAAACGAGAAATGCAAATCCGGGTGGGAGTATTTCGCAAGCTGCTTGCAGGGAGGGCAAAGCCCGCAGCTGTCACCCTCAGTCCGATGCCGGCAAAGAATATAATTGGCGAAAGCTACAGCCATGGCGAGCTTTCCGCACCCGGAAGGCCCGCTGAACAGCAAGGCGTGAGGAACACGATGGCCCTCCACCGTCTTTCTCAACATGGATTTCACATCCTCCTGACCTATGACCTCCCTAAACAG
>CAVEJA010000175.1:0-4550 GCA_963615745.1 Duodenibacillus sp. | reverse complement strand
GGGCGTGGAAAACGGCATTGAGCGCGTCTCCAAAATCATGATGCCCATTCTCTTCGACCTGCTCATCATTCTCGCCATCTGCTCCCTGAGCCTCCCCAATGCTTCTTTAGGTCTGGAGTTCCTGTTCAAGCCCGATTTCTCCAAAGTGACAGGGGCAACCGTCCTCTCCGCCATGGGACAGTCCTTCTTCACTTTAAGCGTAGGAATATGCTGTCTCTGCACATACGCCTGCTACTTTCGGAAAGATACCAACCTTATAAAGACGGGATTCAATGTCTCTGTCATAGACACCTTTGTCGCCCTCATGTCGGGAATCATCATCTTTCCTGCCGTTTACTCCATCCCCGGTCTCACACCCGACGCCGGACCTTCCCTGGTTTTCATCACCTTGCCCAATGTATTCCAACAGGCTTTCGGGAATATCCCCTTGCTGGCATACGTTTTCTCACTGATGTTCTATCTGCTTTTGGTCATGGCCGCGCTCACCTCCACCATCTCCATGCTGGAGATGCCCGCATCCTATCTCCATTCGGAGAAAGGCTTGAGCCGCCCCAAGGCGGCAGGATATACCAGCATCGTCTGTCTCATTCTGGGAACATGCTGCTCCCTCTCTTTCGGTATATGGAAAGACATCACTGTTTTCGGAATGGGTTTCTTCGAACTTTTCGATTTCCTTGTGGCAAAACTGATGATGCCCATCGGAGGATTCCTCATCTGCATTTACTTGGGCTGGGTTGTGGACAAGGATGTTATGAAAGCAGAAATAACAAACAACGGCACGCTCAAACAGCCTCTCTACCCTCTGTACCGCTTCATCATACGCTACCTCGCCCCTGTCTGCATCCTGTTTATCTTCGTCAATGAGTTGGGGCTTATCCATGTAGTGTAACCCTCCCCGAGGTTTTTTCAAAAAAAATCCGCAACTGATTTAACCCGTCCTTTCCATTCGGGTCTAAGATATAAAAGAAACCACTGCAGTGTTCCTTACATTTAAGTATAACAACACCTTTATTCGAAACATTATGAAAAGAGCAGCATTTTATTTCTTAGCCTGTATGATGTTGGTTTGTATGCCTATGGAGGCGAAATACATCAGACACGGACATTATCATCACCCCTCCGCCCGTCGTTACGCACCCGTTATTACGGTTCATCACACCTCGGACAAGAATCCCAGCCTGTCGCCAAGAACCCGGTATTTCACAGCTTTGAACTATCTGGAAAGAAACGAATACATCACTATCAAGGCTTATGCCAAACTGACGGGGCTATCCAAAAGATTGGCGGAAACGGAGCTGGATGCCTTCTCTCTGGACAAGACAAAAGATATCGTCTCCACTGTGTTGAAGAATAAGAAAGTCTACATCCTGCAAAAACCGAAATAAGCCATACGGACACGGCTTGTTCCTTAAGAAAAATACAGTTATGCACTCGTCTGATCAGACCATAATAGAGACAATGAACCGAGACCCGGAGAACGGGTTTCGGTTGTTGATGACCAAATACCAGTCACCAGTATACTGGCATGTCCGTCGTATGGTCGTGTCTCATGCGAATGCCCAAGACATCACTCAGGAAACTTTCATCCGCGTTTACCGTTCCTTTTCCTCTTTTCAGTCTAAAAGCTCTCTGAAAACATGGATTTTCAGAATAGCAATCAACGAGACACTGCGTTTCTTGGACAAAGTAAAAGGAGAGAACGTGTCGCTTGACGACCCGGAAGTATTCTTCAATACATTCTCAGACGAGTATATCGACTATACGGAAACCGAAAACATCATATTCCAAAAAGCCGTTCTTTCCGTACCTACCAAGCAGAGAGCAGTCTTCAATCTCAGATATTACGACGAAATGGAATACGACGACATCGCCAACGCCATGAACTGTACCGTATCTACCGCCAAAACCAATTACCACTATGCGAAAGAAAAAATAAAGAACTACCTTAAAGAAAATAGTTTGTTAGGATGAAAACATCAGATTTTGACAGAATAGGAAAGAAACTTCCCTATACCGCTCCCCAGAATTTCATGGAGGAGATGCAGGAAAATGTATGGAAAGAAATCAACAGACAGCCATCAGAAAAGCCTGAAACCAAGAAACGCACCCGTACACTGCGCATAGCACTGGTATCGGCTTTAAGCACTGCCGCCTGTATCGCACTTGTTTTTGCCGGCTATCTCACCTTTTTCCATAAGAATGTATACCAAGACAACCAGCTGTGCATGGAGCAGGCTTTCTACAAGATGAGTTCCCAGGATCAGAAAGAACTCATCCGAATCTATCAGGCAGACCCTTTCCTCCTCACCGACGGAGAGTAACAGCCTTCACCTTTCATAAATACCAAAAGAAAATCCAACACTTAACATTATGAAACATACACTGAAAATCCTGTCATTTATGCTTATGGTTCTCGTATGCGCCCCCTCCGCTTCCGCCCAAAGGCGCATGACACCAAGGAAAGCCCACGTTTCGCGCCATCAGCTGGCATCCATCCAGGCTGAGGAAATCGCCCGAACCATGAATCTTGACGAAAAAACCACCAACAAGTTCGTAACCGCATTCTGCCAATACAAGCAGGAAGTGGAGAATACCGTGTCCAAGACAAACAGCGGACCGAAAGACAGAAACAAAATGTCCGAGTCCGAGGTGGATGCCATGATCAGAGAGCGGTTCAACAAGAGCAGGAAACTCGTGGATGTACGCGAGAAATACTACAAACTGTACCGCACATTCCTATCTCCCAAACAAATAGAGAAAGTCTATGAGTTGGAGAAGAACCAGATGGAAAACATTACCAGAAAAAGAGTCCGTCGATAACAACCGCTATAAAAATCCACAAATATGAATATACGCTACGTTTTTTCATCCCTCTTGTCCGCCCTGATGGGTTTCTCCACCTTGGCGGCAGCAACAACCGACAGCATTAAAGAAGTTGTCACCCGTCAAATGGTCTTTGTGGAAGGAGGAACTTTCACAATGGGACAGACTAATGCCCAGACTGAAACGACAGTAATACCTCTGGTCGCATCCACAACACCAGACGACGACTCGCCACGCCCTGACGAATTGCCCGTACATAATGTTACATTGCCCGACTTTTATATCAGCCAATACGAGGTAACGCAGGAGTTATGGGTCGCTGTCATGGGGAACAATCCCTGCTATTTCCGTGGCAACAATCTGCCTGCGGAAAGCGTTTCCTGGGACATGGTACAGGAGTTTCTCAAAAAGCTCAACACCATTACGGGAGATAACTACCGTCTCCCCACAGAGGCCGAGTGGGAGTTTGCTGCAAGAGGCGGGCTGAAATCCCAAAATTACCGTTACAGTGGCAGCAATACCCCTGACGAAGTGGCATGGTATGCGGAGGATTCGCTGGAAAGCATACAGCCTGTCGGATTGAAAAAGCCTAACGAATTGGGGCTTTACGATATGTCAGGGAATGCTTTTGAATGGTGTCAGGACTGGTACGGAAAATATGCGGCAGACGACCAGACAAGTCCGCAAGGCCCTTCTAAAGGGACATACCACGTGCTTCGAGGAGGCAGCTGGAAACACAATTCCAACGGTTTACGGACATCTTTCCGCACCAGCATACCTACCACCCACTTGAACAAATGCGGATTCAGACTTGCCAAAAGCACATTTACAGAGCCTGTCTCTTCCGACAACACGACAGATTTCACCGACTTTACCTATGAGAATATAACCGCTGCCGGAATAAAAATGGTGTATCGGAAAAAAGCCATAGAGAACAACGGAGACGAGAAACCCGCTCTTGTCATCTACATGCATGGCGGTTCAAGCAAGGGAAACGACAACACCACCCAGATGAAAGAGAATGGTATCGATTCCATCTACAATTATCTGACAAGCCATCGTGTCCCCTCCGTGTTTGTCATCCCCCAGTGTCCGTCCGACAAATCATGGGGAGGTCCGATGAATCTGGTTCTGAAGGAACTCATAACAAGCCTTATTGAAAAAGGAGAAGCCGACCCAGACAAGGTCTATCTCTTCGGCGGCTCTATGGGCGGTACAGGAACTTGGGGAATGCTTTCCGCCTACCCGACCCTCTTCACCGCTGCCATGCCGGTTGCCGGAAACCCGTCAAAGAGCGTGGCAGACAGCGTGGCGAAAGTTCCTGTGTTCACAGTAATGGGGACAGCCGATGTAATCATGAGCGTGGAAACCGCAAGCAACTTTGTTAGTGAATTGAAGAAATTGGGCGGAGAATGCGTTATGGAGATCGAAGAAGGATGGACACACGAGGAAACCTGCATACAAAGCTACACCACTACCCGACTTGACTGGGTGTTCAGTCACACTACAAAGAAGACACCGACAGGAATACTCCCCATTGCACCCAGTGATAATTCCCCTGTTGTCAGAACCCGGTACTACAGTTTGGACGGGAAAGAGTTGCCGGATATTACAGGCACATCTTTCTACATCAGGAAGCAGACCCTGTCAAACGGCAAAGTAATTACGACAAAGCACTATTCCAAATGATTGTAAGAACATAGCAGGGAAAAGCGTCACAATAGATA
>CAVEJA010000174.1:0-3248 GCA_963615745.1 Duodenibacillus sp. | reverse complement strand
CGTAAAACGGTGACTTTTTTACTCGTCAAACTTTGACGAATAAAAATCAAACTTTGACGAGTAAGCTTTTGTGGCAGCTTTCGGGGTTTGTGAGTGGGAGAAAAACGGGTTTAGATAAGGTTGAATCCCAATTCCTCGCATTGCTTTCGCATGGAATCAGGCCAGATGCTGGCTTGCACTTCCCCGATATGGGCTTTGTGGAGCAGGAACATACACAGACGGGATTGCCCGATACCGCCTCCGATACTGAGGGGCAGTTCGTCATTCATGAGTTTTTTGTGGAAATACAACTGCAGTCTTTCTTCCTTTCCCGCCTCTTTCAACTGGCGCAGAAGGGCGGATTTGTCTACCCGGATGCCCATGGAGCTTAGCTCAAGAGGCTGTTCCAACACGTCGTTCCATACAAGGAGGTCTCCGTTCAAGCCTGCCAGTCCGTTCTCAGCGATGGTGGAGTAGTCGTCATAGTCGGGGGCGCGCAGGTCGTGCGGCTTTCCGTCGCCAAGAGGACCGCCTATGCCGATGATGAAGACGCTTTTTTTCTCCTTGGTAATGAGCAGTTCCCTTTCCTTGCTGGTCTTGTCGGGATAGAGTCTGCGCAGTTCTTCCGCATGAATGAAGAATATGTTTTCTGCCAGTTTGGGTTTCAGCATGCTGTATTGCTCGCAGACATTGAACTCGGTCTGCAAAATGGCTTTATAGATAGCCTCTACAATATCTTTGAGATAGGACAATGTTCTTTCTTCTTTCTGAATGACTTGCTCCCAATCCCACTGGTCTACATACAGTGAATGTATGTTGTCCAGCTCCTCGTCGGCACGGATGGCGTTCATATCGGTATATATGCCGTAGCCCGGTTGTATTTTCTGGTTTGCCAGAGTCAGCCTTTTCCATTTCGCCAGAGAGTGTACCACTTCCGCTTTTGTGTCACCTAAATCCTTGATAGGGAAGGTAACCGCCCGTTCCACTCCGTTAAGGTCATCGTTGATACCCATTCCCTGAAGGACGAAAAGTGGACCTGTGGTACGGTGAAGTCGCAGGGAGGTGGACAGATTCTGCTGGAAACATTCCTTAATCAGCTTGATTGCCATCTCGTTTTGATGGACATTAAGAAGCTGTTTGTAGTTTTTAGGTATAAAAAGTTTGCTCATTCTCATTTGTTGTTTCGGGCGACAAAAGTACAAAAAAAATGAGAAATGGGTACAAAATGTAGCCCGCAATACGACAATTTGTAAGGAAAAAGTAATGAAAATCGTGCAATTCGTAAGAATTTCAGCTTCCCCGCCGTGTGAGAAAAGAGGGACGGCTATCGTATTAATGAGAATCGGAAGCTCATTCCGAAGTCTTGCGTGGTAGTGGGATAGGAGCTTGAGGTGAGAAGAGGCTGCATATTCTGGTAGTCATAGTAGAGGCTCATCGTGAGAAGCTTGCTGAGTGTGTATTCCGCGCTGAAGGATACTTTGATAGCCTTTGTCCCGCTGGTTGCCTGTGAGATGCCTGTCAGAATATCCCGATTGATGGCACTCTGGTCTCTGAGCGAGAAATCGATACGCATATTCAGCTCGTTGTTCATGCCGGATTGCTGGGGTGTGCTGGTGTCCTGCTGCTGTTCTTTCTCTCCCGCCAGGCCTTTTATGTTTGTCTTTTTCTGTGTTTTCTTTCTTGCCGTGGCTTTTTTCTTGCTGTTTCCGAAGAGTTTGAGGTCGTTGATCTTATATCCCATACCTATAACAATGTCCTTGGAGACGGATTCCGTCAGTTTCAGCGAGGTCATACTGAGCGAGAGGACACGGGCCTGATTGTATCTTAGGGACAGCGAGAGGTCGTTTTGGAGTGTGGCGGTAACGCCCAGAAGGGGGGCGAATGCTTCATTGATGGAAACCGTTCCGATGTTGTACATGCTGCTTGGAACGGGATTGTTGGTTGAGGCATCTGTAATGAAGCCTATTCCCCCCATGTATTCCATGTAGCTGCTGTATGTGCTGTATGAGCCAATGGAGAAAATGCTCTTGTATGCGTGGTCAATATTGAAGCTCTTGAACCTGTCCTTGAACCAGCGGATCTTGCTCAGGCCTCCGTAAGTGAGTGTCCAGTTGGGAAGCATCCGGGTCAGCGAGGGGAATATGTCGAGGGATGACGATGTCCCGCCTCCGCAATAGGCGGCAAGGAAAGCGGGTATCATGACATCCGAAGAGTAGTTGCTGACTGTTCCGTTGGCGGTATTGAAAGTCTTTCCCGCCAGACTGCTCCCCTCGGGATATGTTGAGCCGATATATTTGGCTTCCACTCTTTTCTGGAAAGCGGGCAGGAAACTTACGAATCTGTCGAATGTCTTGCTCTTGTAGCCGTTATCCGCATTTCCTTTCTTCTCGAAAGCGGAGCCTATGCTGATGGTGGTCATATTGAAAGAGCCGCTTTGGGTGGCGGGCATACCGCTGAAGGTATAGAAAATGCTCTTGGACTTGTTGGTGCTTCGTGAGGCATTGATGTCTATTTTGAAATTCGGGAATGGCTCAAGTACCGCACTGATTTGCAAGTCCTGGTTCCCGCTGGTGGCGGCAGCCGTGGAGATGCTGTCATTGTCAAGCAGCCATCCGTTTCTTCGTGCTCTCTCGATATAGCTTTCTCCGGTAAGTCCGAAGGCGAAATCCAGTCCCGGAGCCATCAGATTCCCCCTTCTCTGACCAAAGAAATCACCGATATTGGGTAGGAATCCTGGAAGATTGGTGCTGAATCTGTTGTTGTAGCTGATATTGACGCTTCTGACCATCATGGCTGTACGGGCAAGGAAACGCATGGTTTTATACAACGGGGTCTCCTCGTTTGAGGCATTCATCGCACTGACAGTGACCTTGACGGGTATGGAGTCTTGGTTGAGAACCTTGATGCTGTTGCTGTTGCTGATTTTGTATTTCAGCAGATAGCGTTTTCCCTCCTTGGTGATGGCCTTTACTCTTATCTTTCTGGTCTTCAGTCCGTGGACAACGCTTATGGTACTGTCTTTTGCAAGCGTTATTTCTGCCTCGAAGAACTTCTTCTTGGTTTCCTGGTCGGTCTTTTTGCTTCTGGCCTTGCTCCTGTTTCCCCCTTTGATGGCATAGTATCTGTTGGCTTTTCTCAGGAAAGGTACTTTGTCGTATAGGTCTTCCATGTTCAGGGCGGCGTTTATACGGATGTTTCTGTTGTTGCTGATGGTGTTTCCCAAGGTGCTGTTGTCCTCTAAAATAGTGCCTCTTTCCCAACTGTAAGAC
>CAVEJA010000173.1:0-11576 GCA_963615745.1 Duodenibacillus sp. | reverse complement strand
GTCCTGGCGGAAGTAACAGTACCTGTTACCTTGCGGCCTGACTGTGCCATCACCCCCCCCACTACGAACAGCAGGAAGGAGAAAATCAACATGAATCTTTTCATACTCTCTTTTTGATTGTTAATAAATATAGGTTGCTTATTTCTTTTTCACCGAAACTTGAATCTCTGCCGGAGGAAACACATTTTCACAAAGGCGAAATCCCCCCATCCAAATAGATTTCCGGCAAAATTAGAAAGATTTTTTTACTTTTTGATATTCCAAGCCCGTTTTTTTTACAAAACGATGTTTTTCGACCAAAAAAGCATATAAAAAGCAAACAAACGCCCCTTTTCGAAACCGTATCTGGCAAAAAATATCGTTAAACTGTGGAAAGAAGTGTATAGGGGGACGCGGAGACAGAAGCCTGAAATCCACGGAATAGCGGCAGCGGGCGGAAAAGACGGGAAAAGCCGCCCGCCGGGACGGATTCTCCCAAAAGGGGGGAATAAAAATTCAGAAATCCCCATGCGGAAAATGGCACTCCGCGGACAGCCGCCGGCAACTCGCGGAAACAGCACTTGCAACTCGCGGAGTTAGGAGTGTTAAACAGGGCTTTTACGAGGCGTAAAACGCGGAGTTAGGAGGGCTAAACCGCAGAGTTACGACCGCCATCTCCGCGGAATGTTAAACGGGAAAGAAAGGAATGTTAAAAACCGCACTGGGGATATGCGGAAAGGGTGTGGCGGAAAAGCGGCCGCCAGGGCCCGGAGGGGGGGCTATCTGTTGGAGACAAGAAGGTAGCGGGGGTCGTTGTCCTCGTACCAGGCGCGCACCTGGCGGTTCATCTCCCTGCCGACGGCGCGGGCATCCTCCCCCAGCACCTCCCGCAGCAAAGCCCAGAAGCGGGGGCCGTGGTTCATCTCCCGGCTGTGGCACAGCTCGTGGCACATGGTATAATCCACATAACGGGACGGGAGGAGCAGGAGATAGAGGGACAGATTGATGTTTCCCAGACTGGAATAGCTGCCCCACTTGCTGGAAGTGCTCTTGACGGCAAGGCGGTTGTAGCGCAGCCCGGTGCGCTCCGACCACCGCGCCAGCCGCGCGGGGAAGATGAGCCTCGCCTCCCGGCGCAGGGCCTCGCGCACCACATTGCGGAACCAGGGCTGGAACTCGCCCACATCGAAGAGGGTGCGGCGGGGGCAGTAGATGGTGATATGCCCCGTATCGCCCTTGCAGAAGAAATGGGACTCGTCCGCCTCCCGCACATCCAGATGCAGGAGGTCGGTGTCGATGGTAAAGGAAAGGTCTATGGGACGGAACCTTTTGGAGAGGTCTATCATGAAAACGGGGGAGCGGCTACTCGGACTGGATGGAAAGCTCGCCGAAGAAAGCGGGGCAATGGAAATCGGGCCGGGGCAGCTGTATGGGATTCCACGACAGGAAATGGGGCCGGGGCAGCTCGTCGCCGCACTTGTAGAAGTTGGCGCGCACCACCTTGCCCGCCACGGAGCGGAGGCGGTGCTTGAAGAAAGCGGTGAAAGGCACTATCAGAGCCACCTCCCAGGTGCGCTCTCCGACCGTCTCCTCAAAGGGACGGCGGCCCAGGGAAGCCCAACGCTGGATGGAAGCCAGCGTACCGGCATTGGCGCGCTCGCGGTCGTGGCGTTCCGCCCCCGCACCCAGCAGCACCGTGCCCACGCAGTTGCACTCCAGATTATAATATATGTCGTCGCCGGCAGGCTGCGAGAAGAACTCCACGCAGCTGTCCGTCCACACCTTGCCGTTGTCCGTGCCGTAGCGGGCGCGGACGGTGTCCTCCGTCACCTTGTAATGGAGGAGGAAGGCATGGCTGTTGGCGGCGATGCGGAACGCCGCCTCGGGACAATAAGGATACGTTCCGCTCCAGTTGGCATGGGCGATCGGGGTAAGGGGAACGCCCGCCAAATCCATCACACGAGGGACATCAATGGCATCCCTGACATAGCTCTTCAAATACTTTACTTCCATCTTTCTCTATTCTTCCTGAACCGCCGGCCCGCCTCCCCGCCCCATGCGGGACGGCGGACGGGCATACAAAAATAAGGGTTTCCGGGGAAATCCCGGACGCTCCGCACCGCTTTTTTCATCTCCGCAGCCGCTTTTCCGGGAAGGGAAGCCCCGGAAAAAGAAAGGGGAGCGCCACTCCCGTGGAACTCCCCCCTGTCTAACAAAAAAGATCTACTATGTTTTGAAAAATCTGTTCTAATCTGCCAGCTTGGCGGAAATGAACTCCCTGTTGAGCCTTGCGATGTTGGCAATGGACTCGTTCTTGGGACATACCGCCTCGCAGGCGCGGGTGTTCGTACAGTTGCCGAAGCCCAGCTCGTCCATCTTCGCCACCATAGCCTTGGCACGTCTGGCAGCCTCCACACGTCCCTGCGGAAGCAGGGCGAACTGGCTGACCTTGGAAGAGACGAAGAGCATGGCGGAACCGTTCTTGCAGGCTGCCACACAGGCACCGCAGCCGATGCAAGTGGCGCAGTCCATCGCCTCGTCGGCGTTCTGCTTGGGGATGAGAATGGCATTGGCATCCTGCGCCTGACCGGTGCGGATGGAGGTGTAGCCTCCCGCCTGCATGATCTTGTCGAACGCCGTGCGGTCCACCATACAGTCCTTGATCACAGGGAACGCGGCGGAACGCCAGGGCTCCACGGTGATGACATCGCCGTCGTTGAAGCGGCGCATATAGAGCTGGCAGGTGGTAGCCCCCTGCTCGGTCTTGCCGTGGGGCGTGCCGTTGATGTACAAGGAACACATTCCGCAGATTCCCTCGCGGCAGTCATGGTCGAAAACGAACGGCTCGCCGCCTTCCTCAATCAGTTGCTCGTTGAGGATGTCGAGCATTTCAAGGAACGAGGTGTCACCGGGGATGTCCTTCATTTCCCTCTCTTCAAAATGGCCCTTGTCCTTGGGACCATTCTGTTTCCAATATCTTACTGTGAAACTGATTATCTTTTCCATGATTAGTTCTTGTAATTACGTGTCTGTACCTTGATTATTTCATAATTGAGAGGCTCCTTGAGCAGTTCGGGACGGGTCTCGTCGTTCTGCTGATACTCCCAGCAGCCTACATAGAAGAAGTTCTCGTCGTCACGCTTTGCCTCGCCTTCCTCGGTCTGGTGCTCCTCACGGAAATGGCCGCCGCAGGACTCCTCACGGTGGAGGGCGTCGTTGGCAATCAGCTCGCCCATCACGATGAAGTCACGCAGATGGATGGCTTTGTCCAGCTCCACGTTGAGACCTTCCTTCGTGCCGGGAATGAAGAGGTTGGTGTTGAATTCCTTGCGGATTTCCTTGAGCAAGCGGAGACCTTCCTCAAGACCTTCCTTGGTGCGTCCCATACCTACGTGCTCCCACATGATGTGACCCAGCTCCTTATGGATGGAGTCCACGGAGCGTTTTCCCTTGATGGACATCAGGCGGTCAATCTCTCCCTCCACGGCTTTCTGCGCCTCGGCGAACTCGGGGAGGTCGGTGGAAAGGCGCGGCCAGATGGCCTGGTCGGCGAGATAGTTCTGAATGGTGTAGGGAAGCACGAAGTAGCCGTCAGCCAAGCCCTGCATGAGCGCGGAAGCTCCCAGGCGGTTTGCCCCGTGGTCGGAGAAGTTGCACTCTCCTATGGCGAACAGACCAGGAATGGAGGTCTGCAGCTCGTAATCAACCCAGATACCGCCCATCGTATAATGGATGGCGGGGAATATCATCATGGGATTATAGTATTTCACTCCGTTGATTTCCTTCGCCAGCTCGCCCGGATTGACATCGGTAATCTCCTCGTACATATCGAAGAGGTTGCCGTAACGCTGGCGTATCTCGTCGATACCGAGACGCTCGATGGACTCTGAGAAATCCAGGAAGACTGCCAGACCGGTGTTGTTCACACCGTAGCCCTTGTCGCAACGCTCCTTGGCGGCACGGGAAGCCACGTCACGAGGAACGAGGTTGCCGAATGCCGGATAGCGGCGTTCCAGATAGTAGTCGCGATCCTCCTCGGGAATATCGCTGCCCTTGATCTCGCCAGCCTGCAACTTCCTGGCGTCCTCCAGCTTCTTGGGAACCCAGATGCGGCCATCGTTGCGGAGGGACTCGGACATCAGGGTCAGCTTGGACTGCTTGTCACCGTGAACGGGAATACAGGTGGGGTGAATCTGCACATAGGAAGGGTTGGCGAAGTACGCTCCCTTGCGGTAGCACTGGATGGCAGCGGTACAGTTACAACCCATCGCATTGGTAGACAGGAAGTAAGTGTTGCCGTAACCGCCGGTGGCGATGACCACGGCATTGGCGGAGAAACGCTCCAGCTTGCCGGTGACGAGGTTCTTGGCGATGATGCCACGGGCACGGCCGTCCACAATCACGACATCCTCCATCTCATAACGGGTGTAGAGCTTCACCTTGCCGTCGTGAACCTGCTTGCTCAAAGAGGAGTAGGCACCGAGCAGGAGCTGCTGGCCGGTCTGACCTTTGGCGTAGAAGGTACGGCTTACCTGCGCGCCACCGAAGGAGCGGTTGGCGAGCATGCCCCCGTACTCACGGGCGAAAGGAACGCCCTGCGCCACGCACTGGTCGATAATATCGTTGCTGACCTCTGCCAGACGGTACACATTCGCCTCGCGCGCACGGTAGTCGCCGCCCTTGACCGTATCGTAGAACAGGCGGTACACGGAGTCACCGTCGTTCTGATAGTTCTTCGCGGCATTGATACCGCCCTGCGCGGCAATGGAATGGGCGCGGCGAGGAGAGTCCTGAATACAGAAGTTCAGCACATTGAAGCCCATCTCGCCTAAAGAAGCGGCGGCACTGGCACCAGCCAGACCCGTTCCCACGACGATGACATCGAGCTTCAGCTTGTTCTTGGGGTTCACCAGTCTCTGGTGAGCTTTGTAATTGGTCCATTTTTCTGCGATAGGACCTTCGGGTATTCTTGAATTGATAGTTGCCATGTCTTATGATGTTTTATGAATTGAACTTAATTGCATGCCGCAGCACAGCAGGAGCTTGCGCAGGAAGGGCAGAGAGCAAATGCCAAAACCACAATAGCGAACAGCGCGATGACGACAGTCACCCAAGCAATACCGATGACCTTCCAACGGCAGAACCACACTTTGCCATTCCAACCGAGGGTCTGGAGCGCGCTCCAGAAGCCGTGGCTCAGGTGAAACCACAGGGCTGCCAGCCATACAAGGTACAGCACAGCGTAAACAGGACAACTGAAAGTCTGCTGAATATAGGCATATCCGTCAGCAGGACCGAACGTTCCCTCCATGCCTGTCAGCTCGGCAAACATCATGTTGAACCAGAAATTGTAAAGGTGGAGCAGGAGACCCAGCACCACAATCACACCCAGAACGAACATATTCTGGGAAGACCACTCCACCTTGGCGGGCTTGGAGGTGACCGCATAACGGCTCGCACCACGAGCCTTGCGGTTCTGCAAGGTCAGAACAAGGGCATAGAAAATATGCACCACAGCCAATGCCGCCAGCGCAGCAGTCCCTACCAACGCATACCAGTTGGCTCCCAGGAACTCACACACCATGTTGTAAGCCTCGCCTGAGAAAAGGGCGACAACGTTCATGCACGCATGAAACGTCAGGAAAAGGATTAACGCCATGCCGGTGACAGACATCAAAACCTTTTTACCGATTGATGAATTAATTAACCACATAAAATTTAACTGTTGAATTTATAATATTTGATTTGATACTACGGGAATCCGAGGCCGCTATACCCATTATTGGGTATTTCTTCGTGCAAAAATACCTATTTATTTCCTACCTACAAAGATTTTGCTCTTTTTCGTCACCATTTTGCAAAAGGGACGGAAAATCATGCGTTAGCGAAAAATGCAGTAACTTTGCGCCACATATACATATATTATATAATAGGAATGGAAAACCTTTTTCAGTTCGATGTGCTGGTGGTAGGCGCGGGACACGCCGGATGCGAGGCGGCACACGCCGCCGCCAAGATGGGCGCGAGAACGTGCCTGGTCACCATGGACATGGAGAAAATAGCCCAGATGAGCTGCAATCCCGCCGTGGGAGGCATCGCCAAAGGGCAAATCGTCAGAGAAATCGACGCTCTGGGCGGCATGACGGGCGTGGTTACCGACGACACCGCCATACAATTCCGCATGCTCAACCTCTCGAAAGGGCCTGCCATGTGGAGTCCGAGGGCGCAGTGCGACCGCATGAAATTCAGCGCAAGATGGCGGGAAATCCTCGAAAACACCGAGAATCTGCACCTCTGGCAAGACCAGGTGGACGAGATTATCGTGGAGAACGGAAAGGTGAGAGGGGCGCGCACCATCTGGAACGTGGCACTCAAGGCGGACACCGTCATCATTACCGCCGGGACTTTCCTCAACGGACTGCTCCATGTGGGGCACAACCACCTCCCCGGAGGGCGCATCTCCGAACCCGCCAGCCTGCATCTGGCGGAATCCATCGGCAGAAACGGCATCCGCACAGGGCGGCTGAAAACAGGAACACCCGTGCGGATTGACGGCAGAAGCATTGACTTCTCCCTGCTGGAGGAGCAGAAAGGGGACACGGATTTCCACCGTTTCTCCTTCCATTCCACAGGAAGAAAACTGGAACAGCTGCCCTGCTGGATAGGCTACACCAACGCCGAGGTACACGCAGTGCTGCAAAAAGGGATGAAAGACTCCCCTCTTTATAATGGAGAAATCCAGAGTACGGGCCCCCGCTACTGCCCCAGCATAGAGACAAAGCTGCACACCTTCCCCGACAAAGACCAGCATCCGCTGTTCATTGAGCCGGAGGGAACGAACACGCAGGAGTATTATCTGAACGGATTCTCCTCCAGCATGCCTCTCGAAGTGCAGATAGAGGGACTGAAACAGATTCCCGCATTCCGGAATCTCGTGATTTACCGTCCCGGGTACGCCATAGAATACGACTATTTCGACCCCACCCAACTGTACCACTCGCTGGAATCGAAACTCGTAGAGGGGCTTTTCCTTGCCGGGCAGGTGAACGGCACGACCGGATATGAGGAAGCCGCAGGCCAGGGATTGGTGGCGGGCATCAACGCTGTCCGCAAACTGCGGGGAGAAAGTCCGTTTATCATGAAGCGCGACGAGTCATATATAGGCGTTCTTATCGACGATTTGGTGACCAAAGGCGTGGACGAGCCGTACCGAATGTTCACATCGCGCGCCGAATACCGCATACTTCTCCGACAGGACAATGCGGATGCAAGGCTCACTCCGTACGGAATACAGTTCGGATTAATCGGAGAAGAAAGGGCAAAAGCGTTCCACGAGAAACAGGAAAGCATCCATTCCCTGCAAGCGTTCTGCCAAAACCAATCTGTCGAAGCGAAGAGTTTCAATCTCTCGGCAGAATCGTTGAAAACATCCGTTCTGCAACACAACTGCCGATTGGACGCATTGCTGACCCGCCCCGAACTGAATTTCAAAAACCTCTCCCCTATTCTACCGATTCTATCCGAAGAATTACAGAAAATAACCAGGCAGACAGAAGAGGTAATCGAAGCCGCAGAGATAGAAATAAAGTATCATGGATATATAGAACGTGAGAAACAGCTTGCGGAAAAGATGCACAGATTAGAAAACATCCGAATAAAAGGGAAATTCAATTATGCGGAACTCTCACACTTATCCATGGAAGCCCGACAGAAACTGGCGAAGATAGACCCCGAAACACTGGGCGAGGCCGAGCGCATTCCAGGCATCTCTCCGAGCGATATCAACATATTGCTCGTTCTCTTACGCAGATAATGAAATGTTCCTCGTGGAACAAACATTATTTAAATCACTATAAAACAAGAAGGAACACACACTAAAAATACGCTTGTTTCACACTACCCATGAAAGAAGATGACCGAAACGATATTCTGGAACGCCTGAAAGGAATTGCCCTGAGCCTTCCCGAGAAGCCCGGATGCTACCAGTACTTGGACGACAAGGGGGAGATTATCTATGTAGGCAAGGCGAAGAATCTCAAGAAAAGGGTGAACTCCTATTTCAATAAGGAGCAGAACAGGAAGACCGCCATGCTTGTCAGCAAAATCCGGGACATCAAATACATTGTCGTGGAAACGGAGACAGACGCCCTGCTTTTAGAGAACAACCTCATCAAAAGGTACAAGCCCAAATACAACATCCTTTTGAAAGACGACAAGACCTACCCCTCCATCTGCATCACCAAGGAAGAGTACCCCCGAATCTTCAAGACAAGAAGAACAGATCTGAAAGGAGGGATATATTTCGGACCGTACAGCCACGAGCCAACCATGTACGCACTATTAGAACTCATGGACAAACTGTACCAGCCCAGGCGGTGCAGACTTCCCCTAAAGGAGGAAGAAACAAGGAAAGGCAGATACAAGGTGTGTCTGAACTACCATATGCACAAATGCAAAGCCCCCTGCATCGGAGCGCAAAGCAAGGAAGAGTACAGGGAAAACATTGACGAATGTCGGGAGATTCTGCGAGGGAACATCGGTGACATCCTCAAGAAGATGCGCTCGGACATGGAATCTCTGGGAAAGGAGATGCGCTTTGAAGAGGCGCAGACCATCAAGGAGCGGTACGATATGCTCCAGAACTTCCAGGCGAGAAGCGAGATCGTGAGCTCCAGCAACACAAACATAGATGTGTTCAACATAGACACGGACAACAAAACGGCATACATCAATTACCTGCACGTGACCCACGGAAGCATCACGCAGGCTTTCACCTTCGAATACAGGAAAAAATTAGAGGAAACGGCGGAGGAGATGCTCCTCTCCGGCGTAGTGGAGATGCGGGAACGCTTCAAAAGCACCTCAAAAGAGCTGGTACTCCCCTTCCCCATTGACTTCCCGGACAAGGAAATCGTCCAGACCATCCCTCAGAAAGGGGACAAAAAGAAGCTGCTGGAACTCTCCGGGCTGAACGTAAGACAGTACAAATTCGACCGTCTGAAACAGGCGGAGAAGCTGAATCCCGAACAAAAAGCGGTACGGCTGATGACGGAGATAAAGGAGCAACTGAAGCTTCCCAAACTCCCCATACGGATAGAGCTGTTCGACAACTCCAACATCTCCGGCACGGATGCCGTGGCAGCCTGTGTCGTCTTCAACAAACTCAAACCCGCCAAGAGCGAATACAGGAAGTACAACATCAAGACCGTAGTAGGAGCAAACGACTACGCATCCATGCAGGAGGTGGTCAGGAGGAGGTATTCCCGCAATATGGAAGAGGGAATCCCCATGCCCGACCTCATCATCACCGACGGAGGAACAGGGCAGATGGGCTGCGTCAGAGAGGTGGTAGAGGACGAACTGCACCTGAACATCCCTATCGCAGGACTGGCTAAGGACAACAAGCACCGCACCAACGAGCTTCTGTACGGATTCCCTCCGAAAGTCATCGGCATGAAGACAGACAGCGAGCTGTTCCATCTGCTCACACGGATGCAGGACGAAGTACACCGCTTCGCCATCAAATTCCACAGGGAAAAACGCGCAAAGCACGCCCTGCACTCCGAACTGGACGACATAAAGGGCATCGGGCCGAAAACAAAAGAGGAACTCTTGAAGAGATTCAAGAGCGTACAGCGCATAAAAGATTCTGATTTAGAAGATATTATAAACGCAATAGGGCAAAACAAGGGACAGATTCTGTACAATTATTTCCATAAATAAGCCTCCGCCATCCCGTCCGTCTCCCCTATTTGCAGTAAATTTGTGAAAACAAACAACACCACATGAGAGCAATCATACAGAGAGTAAGGCGCGCATCCGTCGCCATTGACGGCACGACCAAGTCCTCCATCGGACAGGGATTCCTTGTACTGTTAGGAGTATGCGAGGAAGACACCGCAGAGGATGTGGAGTGGCTGGCAAAGAAGATTGTGAACCTCCGTGTATTTGATGACGAAAATGGGGTGATGAACAAGTCCATCCATGATATAGACGGAGAAATCCTCGTGGTGAGCCAGTTCACGCTGTACGCCTCATACAAGAAAGGCAACAGACCCAGCTGGCTGAGAGCCGCACGACACGAGATTTCCGTCCCTCTCTATGAGCGTTTCTGCGAGACAATCTCCCAACTGCTCGGAAAAGAAGCCGGCACAGGGGAATTCGGAGCGGACATGAAAGTGGATTTGCTCAATGACGGCCCTGTCACAATATTCATGGACACCAAGAACAAGGAATAACCCCGCCCAATCACCATACCCATGACACTCAAAGAAGCACAGGAAGCCGTAGACCAATGGATAAGAAACTACGGCACAAGATATTTCAGCGAACTTACCAACATGGCATGCCTGACGGAAGAAGTGGGCGAACTGGCGAGAATCATGGCAAGGAAATACGGAGACCAGTCCTTCAAGGCAGGAGAAAAGGACAATCTGGCGGAAGAGATGGCAGATGTGCTGTGGGTACTGATATGCCTCGCCAACCAAACCCATGTGGATTTGACCGAAGCCCTGAAAAACTCCTTTGAGAAAAAGACACGGCGGGATGCGGAAAGACACAAGAACAATCCAAAACTAAGATAACATGAAACCAGAAAGAATCGACGACAAAAGAGAAGAAAGCAAGTACGAGGACGCTCTAAAACTTTACAACACAGACATAAAAGACGAGGAAGCCGTGCGCGCAGCCGCCAAAATCCTTGAGAAAGCGGAGGAAAACAACACGACAGAAGTGAAACGCTTCCTGTTCAGCACCATCGAAATCACCTCCCTGCAAGTCACGGACAGCGAGGACAGCATTCTGGCTCTGACAGAAAAGATAAACGACTTCACCGACAAGAACCCCAATTTCCCCCACCCTGCCGCTGTATGCGTATATCCACGCTTCGCCAAAGTGGTCAGCCAATCCCTCGAAGCCGACGGAGTGGAGATTACCTGCGTGACAGGCGGATTCCCATCCTCACAGACATTCCCCGAAATCAAGACCATAGAAACCTCACTTGCCCTGAAAGACGGGGCGACAGAGATAGACACCGTATTGCCCGTAGGCTTTTTCCTGATGGAGGACTACGAACAGGTGGACGAGGAAATCAGCGAGTTGAAAGCCATTGTAGGGGAAGAGAGCAACCTCAAAGTAATCCTTGAGACAGGCGCGCTCAAGAGCGCACAGAACATCAAAAAGGCAGCCATCATCGCCATGTACAGCGGAGCAGACTTCATCAAGACCTCCACCGGGAAGATAGAGACCGGGGCAACTCCCATGGCAGTGTATATCATGTGCCAGGCTATCAAGGAATACTACGAGAAAACCAGCAGAAAGACAGGCATCAAGATTGCAGGAGGAGTAAGAACCACCCAGGAAGCCATACAATACTACACCATTGTCAAGGAAGTACTGGGAAAGGAATGGCTCTATCCCGAGTTTTTCCGCATAGGAGCAAGCAGTCTTGCCAACAACATCCTCACGGATCTGACAGGAGAAACAGTCAAAATGTTCTGATAAAACGCAGAGATGGGCGGCATTTGGTTTTGCCGCCCATCTTCTTATGCTGACAAAACGGACTACAAATTCCTCTCCGTCACGAAATCAATATACGC
>CAVEJA010000172.1:0-2772 GCA_963615745.1 Duodenibacillus sp. | reverse complement strand
AGCAAGGGCTTAAATTTCATCGACCTCATCAGGATATAAAAGCCCATCAAAAGGATGAACACATACATCACCACATGGGGCAAGCCCAACTCATACACTGAGCGCAACTGGTTCAACACCGTTCTTGAGCCATAACGAGGAGCTATCTGATAGGTCGGCATCCCCCCGAACAAGGAGTTGGTCCATCGGGAAACCTCCCCTGTCCTGTCAAAATGCTCCCCTATCTCCCGTCCTGCCCCTATGGCAGCCGTGTTGTCATGCCCTGTCAGTTCCAATCCCTGAGAAATAGGAGTGGCAAAATAGACGAATGAAAGAATGACAAAAAATACTATTGCCGCCACTTCCGGCCATACCCGCTTGAATATCCGATTCATATTCTCTACAAATAATTTATGAAAACCTAATTCTTAATGTTCTTTTTGACCGGACAAAGATACAAAATTATTGGTGATAAGTACACGGCAGCGGAAGTTTAGTCCGCAACGCCTCCCGTTATCCATCCACGCATACGTCCATTTATGATTTCCGTTTCCAGTTAAAAACCACTATCTTTGCAGTTCGAAAAGAAACCAGACAAATTTTACTAATCATGGCAATCCAGAAACCAGGCATCCCCAAGGGAACAAGAGACTTTTCCCCCATGGAGATGGCGAAGCGAAATTATATATTCAACACGATTAAAGAGGTATATGCCCTTTATGGTTTTGAGCAGATAGAAACACCCGCCATGGAGAATCTCAGCACTCTGATGGGCAAATATGGCGAGGAGGGCGACAAACTTCTCTTCAAAATTCTGAACTCTGGAGAGTTCATGAGCAAAGTCAGTATCGATGATATTCCCAATATGAGTGCGCCAAAACTGGCTACACATATCTGTGAAAAAGGGCTTCGATATGACCTGACTGTTCCTTTCGCCCGTTATGTCGTCCAGCACAGGGAAGAATTAAGCCTCCCTTTCAAACGCTATCAAATCCAACCCGTATGGCGTGCCGACCGCCCTCAAAAGGGACGCTACCGTGAATTTTATCAGTGCGATGCCGACATTGTAGGGTCCAACTCCCTGCTCAACGAAGTGGAACTCGTACAAATCATTGATACCGTTTTCCAGAAATTCGGCATCAGAGTTTGTATTAAAATCAACAACAGAAAGATTCTGTCCGGCATAGCCGAGATTATTGGCGAGGCGGAAAAGATTGTAGACATCACCGTTGCCATAGACAAACTCGACAAAATAGGGCTTGACAATGTCAATAAGGAATTGGCAGACTGCGGCATCTCCGAGGAATCCATACAGAAGTTACAGCCCATCATTCTCCTGAGCGGCAGCAATACGGAGAAACTTTCCATCATGAAAGAAGTTCTTGCCCAAAGCGAGACAGGTCTCAAGGGCGTGGAGGAATGCGAGTTCGTACTTTCCACCTTAGAAAACCTGGGACTGAAAAACACAGTAGAGCTGGATCTCACCCTTGCACGCGGTCTCAACTACTACACAGGATGTATTTTCGAAGTCAAAGCCCTTGATGTACAGATAGGCTCTATCACGGGAGGCGGACGATACGACAACCTTACCGGCATCTTCGGGATGCCCGGACTGAGCGGAGTAGGCATTTCGTTTGGAGCAGACCGCATCTTCGATGTACTCAACCAACTGGATTTATACCCCAAAGACGCCAGTTCTTCCGCCCAGATACTGTTTATCAATTTCGGAGAAAAGGAAGCCGCCCACTGTCTTAGACTGGCAACCAGAATGCGGCAGGAAGGAATCAGAACGGAAGTATACCCGGACAGCGTAAAGATGAAGAAGCAAATGAGCTACGCATCCAGCTCCAAGATACCTTTTGTAGCCTTGATTGGCGAAAACGAGATGCTGTCCTCCACCATCTCTCTCAAAAACATGGAGACAGGAGAGCAGAAATCCGTCACCTTGGAAGAAGCCATCTCCATCATCAAGCCATAAAACAAACCCACGCCTTCCCGGCTCTGACAGCTCCAAGAAGGCAGCAGAAAAAAGCGGAAGCCCCTATGCTATTGCACATAGGGGCTTTCGCTTGATATTACTCTTCCAAAAAACTATTTCTCCCAGGTGTCTGTACGGAACGAGGACAGAGGATTGCCCCGCATATTATACACAGAGCCTACACAGAAGTCCTTGAAACAATACCGCACAGCAACAGGGGTCACCCCTGCCGGAGGGGTCAGGACGATGGTATTTCCCTCGTCTTTCGCCTCCACATTATAGAACACCTTGTCCTTTCCTGCTATCTGGAATCCTGTAAACGGCTTCACGCTTTTGGCTATACCGTCGTCCGCCCCCGTAAAATGAAGAACGACTTTCCCGTCCTTCTTTCTCACCTCCATGGATTTATAGTGCGGGTATTCGGAATTGACCCCTTCCATGTGGTAAGTCTTGTCCAATACACGCTGGGCAAAGCGGAATCCCACTGTCGGTTTGTCGTCCGGATGTATGTTTTTCTCCAGACCGTTATCCATCAGGCATATCATCAGCGCACTGTCCTGCACACTTTCCAACTGTTCCTGCGCCTCACGCATACGGGCCCCGTTGTCGTCATTGTATCCATAAGGAGCGATTTGAGCATAATATATCGGGAATTTACCACACTGCCACTTCTTGCGCCAATCTGCCATAAAGGTCTTGAACATTTTCTTGTACAGCTGCGGATGACGGCGGTCGTCACATCCCTGATACCAGATAGCCCCTTTTATATTATAGGTAAGAAGCGGATGAATCATAGCGTTGTATATCACAGTCGG
>CAVEJA010000171.1:0-2485 GCA_963615745.1 Duodenibacillus sp. | reverse complement strand
ACACCATGGGAAGCCATCATCAATGCTGTAGGCAGTCCGATATAGCCCAGTCCAATTACATTAATCATATTTATGTTAATTATTTATTTCATTTCCATCTTTTCTCCCTCTCAGTATTTCCACAATCCTTCTACACGCCTTGCCATCACCGTAGGGATTAACATCCTTAGACATCTTATTATATGCTTCAGCATCATCAAGCAATGTGCTTACCTCATTTACAATTTTATTGTAATCAGCACCTACAAGATGAACGATTCCGCTTGCCAAAGCTTCTGGACGCTCGGTGGTGTCGCGCATCACGAGAACTGGTTTTCCAAGACCTGGTGCCTCCTCCTGAATTCCACCGGAATCTGTAAGCACTATGTAGGCTTTTGACATGAGATAGACAAATTCAAGATATTGCAGGGGCTCTATGAAGAACATGTTGCCCAGATCGCTCAAGTCCTCTCCGAACACCCCATGAATTGGTTTGCGGACATTCGGATTCAAGTGCATAGGATAAACAAAGTCTACATCTGGATACTTGTTCTTCAAATCACGTATGGCTGTTACCATGTGGATAAAGCCTTCGCCGAAGTTCTCGCGGCGGTGTCCCGTTATCAGCACGAGCTTCCTTCCTTTTTCCAGTCTTGTCGTGTCATAACCGGCTTCCGCCAACGCCTTGGTCTGTCCTCCGGCAAGAGCCTTGTCCTTTTCCAGTTTCTCTACCACCATGTGGAGAGCGTCAATCACCGTATTGCCTGTGACATACACTTTCCCGTGCGCTTTTTCCTCCAACAGATTCTTCTCTGACAATGGTGTTGGAGCGAAGTTGTAGGTAGCTATACGCCCTGTGATCTGGCGGTTTATCTCCTCCGGCCATGGGCTGTATATGTTGTGGGTGCGAAGTCCTGCCTCGACATGACCGACGGGGATTTGCTGATAGAAGGCTGCCAGAGCAGCTGCAGTACTCGTCGTGGTGTCACCATGCACGAGTACCACATCGGGCTTGCACTCCTTGAATACATACCTCATCCCTGTCAGCACACGAGCCGTCACATCATACAAGTCCTGTCCTTGCTTCATGATGTCGAGATCGAAGTCGGGCTTCACATCAAAGATTGTCAATACCTGGTCAAGCATCTCCCGATGCTGCCCCGTTACGCAGACCACTGTCCTGAAACTCTCCGGATGCCTCTGGAACTCTTTCACCAGAGGACACATCTTTATCGCCTCCGGACGGGTGCCGAAAACGAGCATTACTGTCTTCATCTATTCTCTCTGTATTTTCAATTATTGGATAAGAAAAGCCGAAACGCCATCATTTCCTATAGTCTTTATCATCAAGATACCAGACACGGCGCTCGGTCATACTATGTTTTCTCCGCCACCTCGAAGTCCTCGTTGTGCACGCCCCTGATGGCGACAGCGTACCCTCCGATGTCCATGACCAGCTGGCGGTCCCTGTCGATGCGGACGATGTAGCCCTCCTGCCCACGGAACGCACCCGTGAGCACACGGAGCCTCACATGGTCGCGGGCGAACCTGGCGAAAGGGGCGCGCAGGAACGTCACCCGCTCCGGGGAGGTCTCCAGCACCCGCATGAAAGGGCGCATGACGCTGTCGGCGATGGAGGCGGGCAGCCTGGTGCTGCAGTCATTGACGAGGCGGTACTGGGGGATGTTCGCCAGAAGGAAGGAGCGGAGCCGCCCCGTAGTCCCCTGGAGGAACACCATGCCGCTGACCGACGGGCGGAGCTCCCTCCTCACGCCCCTGCCGTCCTCGCGCGGCTTGTACACGTAGGAGCGGTGGACGAAGAAACGGGGCGTGGCGACACCGTCCCTCCGCAGGATGTCCATCCTCCTTCCGAACGCCTCCGCGGACATGTGGTGGACGAGGATGTAGCCCCAGGGCGACCGCTCCTCCTCCCCGCCGCACGGGGACAGTCCCTCCGTCCTCGGAACCGGCCCTTCGCCAGTCCCGACAATGTGGATGCCCTTTGGAAAACGCCTGTCCTGAAGACCGGGGTTCTCACCGGCGGCAGAGGATGAAAGCGAGCAGTCCTGCGTCATTCCCGTCCCCTACTTATGTACCTTGCCGGCTTCCGCCACTGCGGACGGGAGGACCGGCTCTGCAACGACCTTGTCCATGCCAATGCGATTTAGAATCCTGTTTTTCACCGTTTTGTTTTTCTCCTGACGTGCGTGTCTCTAACGATAAGACACGATGGAAAAACACAACAACTGAAAATCAGTGCGTTGAAACAAATATAAAGCTGAATTTTCCTGACAATCTTGAACCAACGAAAAAAAACACAATGATTTTTTTAGAAAAACGGCAGTAATTAAATAAAAAAAACTACTTTTGCAATGACTATGCGTGTCTTATCGTTAGAGACACGCATAGTTATTTTTTTCTATCCTCCCGCATTGATCTTCCGTATGATTCTTCTGTTCGCCTCGTCAATCTTCGAGGTGTCTATTGAGTCCAGATATATCTGGGT
>CAVEJA010000170.1:0-5688 GCA_963615745.1 Duodenibacillus sp. | reverse complement strand
CTACAAGGAGATGTAGACTACCCGGTTGTCTCCCCCAAATGCTCATACATCACCCCCGTGCCCGGAGGTGTAGGCCCTATGACCATCTGTATGCTCATGCAGAACACCCTGGAAGCTGCGGAAAAGAAGCTGTTCTAATTTTTGTACCGTCAATCCAATTTCAAATTCAGACGCTTGTCCAACTCCTTCAACGGTTTGTTCTCCTGGAGAAGTTTTTGAAACAGATTCTGCGGATTGTATAATACCTGCTGTACCTCTTCGGGACGAATCCTCAAAACAATACGGATATTTCCATTATTCAAGTGCTTGCGCATATATTTCTCCGCCTGTTTCACGACAGGTTTCAGATATTCTTCCGCATTCTCATTGTCTATCTCCGCACAAATCTCATCATTCGCCCCACACGTCAGGGACATAGCTTGCATACGCCCCTGTTCCGCTCTGTTCTCCTGGGGCAATTGTCCCGCAAAAGTTTTCCACATGGTATTCACCTGCGCCTCCGTATAAGGCTCGTCACCGTATTTCCCCTCTATCTCTTCCGCATCTGCGTCTTGCATGCCTACCTCTTTCTCGTCCTTTTGCTCCTCGGACAAGCTCTTTGTTATAGACACCGACCCCATACTCTGAAGCAACAGGGCAGAATCCACCGCAGTTGCGGACACTTTCTTTGTCATGACAGGAGCAGTTCTTTCGGCAGTTTCCTGCCCAGATACTGAAGGTACGGACACAGCAGGAGAGGATTCCGTTTTCTCCACTGGCTTTTCTACAGGCTTTACTGTATCATCCGCCTGTACTGTCTTGGTCAATTTACTTGACTCTTTGAATATTGGTTTTAATCTCTTCGCAGGGCCACGCCCCACGCCCTCGTCACTTACTTCATCTGGGGTGGATATTTGCGAGACCTCTATCAACGTTATCTCCACCGACAAACGTTTGTTATATGCGGTTTTATAGCCGTTCCCGCATTTGTCGCACAGTCTTATCGCCTTGTACAGAAAGGAAGGCTCGCACATTTGCGCCTGTTTCTCGTAACGCTCCCTTACATCCTGGGAAACATCCAGCAGGGGCAATGTCTCCGAATGGCGGCTGACCAGCAAGTCCCGGAAATGCGAGGCAAGTCCTGAAATAAAGACCCCGCCATCAAATCCTTTGGAAACAATCTCATTGTATAACAGCATGACATTACATACATCGTGCTTTACGATAAGCTCCGTCATCTTGAAATAATACTCGTAATCCAAGACATTCAGGCATCGCAAGACATTTTCGTATGTAACCTGCCCCCCGGAAAAACTTGTTACCTGGTCAAATATGGATAGCGCATCACGCATCCCGCCATCCGCCTTTCGGGCAATGGCATTCAGAGCCTCCGCCTCATAGGCAATGTTCTCTTTCTCCGCTACCATCTTCAGCTCAGAAACAATATTCTCAACCTCCATTCTGTTGAAGTCAAAAATCTGGCAACGACTGAGTATGGTAGGCAATATCTTCTGCTTCTCCGTTGTGGCAAGGATGAAAATGACATAGGAAGGCGGTTCTTCCAAAGTCTTCAACAAAGCGTTGGAGGCGCTCTGGGAAAGCATATGTACCTCATCCAGGATGATAACCTTGTACTTTCCCAATTGAGGAGGGATGCGTACCTGGTCTATAATGGCGCGTATATCCTCAACAGAATTGTTTGCCGCAGCATTCAATTCCTGAACATTGACACTACGCCCGTCGTCAAAGGACACACAACTCTCACATTCGCCGCAAGATTCCCCGTCTTCGTGGGGATGAAGACAATTGATTGCTTTCGCAAAAATACGCGCGCAAGTGGTCTTTCCTACCCCACGAGGACCACAGAACAAATACGCACCAGCCAATTTGTGGTTTACCACAGCACGCTTCAGCGTATTGGCGATAGCCTGCTGCCCCACCACATCATCAAAGACCTTGGGACGATACTTGCGAGCAGAAACTATAAAATTTTCCATTCCCTTAGTTTAACATGCGATTACTTCAAACCACGAATCTTCAACATGGCATTCGGATTGGGATCTGCCCCCCGGAATCTGCGATACAGGGCCATAGGGTCATCGCTTCCTCCCTTTTCCAGAATGTTGGTACGGAAACTGCGCCCTATCTTCTCGTTCAACACATTTCCACTCTCCTTGAATGCCTCAAATCCATCCGCATCCAAGACTTCCGCCCACAAGTAGCTATAATAGCCAGCGGCATATCCTCCAGAGAAAATATGGTTAAAGTAAGTACCTCTGTAACGGAATGCGATCTCCGGTATCAAACCCAGTTTCTCCGCAACGGCTTTCTCAAAAGCCCCGGCTTCGAACTTGCTGTAATCACTCTGCATATGGAACTCCAGATCAAGCAGTGCTGCCGCAACAAGCTCCGTGGTCTCAAACCCGGTATTAAAGGTGGAAGCCGCCTGCATTTTCTTGATCAGCGAATCAGGAATGACCTCTCCCGTTTTATAATGGAAAGCATACTGCTTCATCACCTCGGGCTCTACCGCCCAATGCTCCAATATCTGCGAGGGCAATTCCACGAAATCCCGTGCTACGTTCGTACCACTTACAGAGGGGTAATGGCATTTTGTCAGGAAGCCATGTGTGGCATGACCAAACTCATGGAAAAGAGTACGGGTCTCATCTATGTTCAACAAAGAAGGTGTATTGCCTGTCGGAGGAGTGAAGTTGCATACATTCACAATCATAGGATCTTGATTGTCCCCTTTCAAATGGGCTGCCTCCACAATGTTGTTCATCCACGCTCCTGACCGTTTGGTCTCTCGTGGGAAATAGTCGGTGTAATACAGAGCCAGATGCTTGCCATCAGAGTCAAGGACTTCAAAGCAACTGACCTCAGGATGGTAGACATCAGGCATCGGATTCTTCACCTCACCGTCCTTGACAACCGCACCAGCGACACGAAGAGGCTTGAAAGACACTCCATACAACTTGTTGGCAACCATAAAAGCACCTTTTCTTACATTCTCCAAAGAGAAATAAGGTCTCAGCTGAGCCTCATCCAGCGCATAACGTTTTTGACGCAGCTTCTCGGAATAGTACCACCAGTCCCAAGCCTCCAGCTTTCCAGGAACTCCGCTTTCATTCATCAGTTTCTGCAAGTCGGCACGTTCCTCTTTTGCCTTGGCCAATGCCGGTTTCCAAATTTCCATCAGCATTTTATAGGCAGCCTCCGGGGTCTTCGCCATCTTGTCCTCCAGCTGGTACTCGGCAAAATTCTTGAACCCGAAAAGCCGGGCTTTTTTCAGTCTGAGCTCCAATATTTTCTTTATAACCGCCTTGTTGTCATTGGCATTGTCGTTGTCTCCCCGCTTGATATACGCCAAATACATTTGTTTCCGCAACTCCCTGTTATCCGCATATTTCATAAAAGGTTCCCAAGAGGGGCGTTGCAATGTAAACATCCAGCCTTTCTTTCCTGCCGCCGCAGCCTTTTCTTTAGCCGCAGAAAGCGCATCATCGGGCAAGCCGCTCAGCTCTTTCTCACTTCCAACCAACAAGGTAAAAGCATTGGTCTCCGCCAAAGAATTGTCACCAAACTGAATTGTAGCCAATGACAACTCCTTGTTTATATCTACAAGTTCCTTCTTTTGCTTTTCACCCAACAAAGCTCCACCTCTGATAAACATACGGTAATACTTGTCCAAAACCATCTCCTGCTCACGGCTAAGTCCCAGTTTCGTCTTGTTGTCGTACAGGCTCTTAACCCTCTGAAACAGTTTGTCATTCATCGTCATATAGGCATTATGCTCTGTCGCCATCGGAGTTATCTTCCTCTCCGTCTCCTTCATGACCTCATCCGCATCCGTTTCATTCAGATTGTAAAAGATACCGGAAACCTTGTTCAGCAGCTTTCCAGAAGTCTCCAATGCGTCAATTGTATTGGCAAATGTGGGTTTTTCAGTGTTATTGGCAATCTCATCAAACTCGGCTTTCTGCCGTTTAAACCCTTCCTCAAAAGCCGGGAGATAGTCCGTAGACTTTATTTTTGAAAATTCAGGAGAGCCGAACGGGGCATCCGATTCTACCAGCAACGGGTTCTCCCGTTGGTTACACGCTGCAAACAACAATGCTGTCATAAGTACAAAAAGCGATTTTCTCATATTTCCGTTATTCTTTATTTCATTATCTAATCCCCCACGGGATAATTATTTCACCAAAACTTGTTGTATTTCTCACTATATTCAAACCCGGCAGAAGCCAGTTTCCCGCACAGTTCATCCCTATCAATATCCAAGTCCTCGCACAACTCATCCAAGGAATCATAGTTGTCTCTCAGTTTAAGGTTGATATAACTGAACAGAATCATTGGGTCCTGGGGTATTCCATCGTTCATTTTCTCTCGTTTTATCAGAATTTTCTATACAAAGATAGGCAACTTCAATGGATAAAGGAGGGTTTCAATGTGAAAGATAAGGCACAACGACAAGCGTTTCTTTTTATATATCCGCCTGTTTCCTGCGCCAGTTCAATATTGGAAGGAGGAAAGAGACCACAGCAGCCCCTATCCAGAACCAGGACACATAGGCGAAATCGTACTGAACGATCTCACCAGTCACAGCATCCCTTGTCGCCATATTGTCTATCAATACGCCGCTTATCACATCCTGAATGCCTGCCGCCGCATAAGAAGCCACGCCAACAACTCCCAAAGCAGCCCCGGTAGCCTTGCGGGGAACGATGTCCACAGCCATCAATCCGCCCAAGAAACATATCAAGACACCTATCGCTATTCCGAACAACACCATTGCCAGAATATTGACAAACCAGCTGTTTCCACCGAACAAAAACAGATACAAGGAAATAGCTTCCAATATACCCGCAACAAGAGCAGGGTATTTTCTGTCGCCATGAAAGAGCGTATCACTCATCCAACCCGAAAGGACTGTTCCCACAACACCGCAAATAGCATTAATAGAAATGATGGTAGATGCCTCCAAGGTTGAAAATCCTTTCATCTTCTCCAAGAAAGTAATACCCCAGCTATTGATAGCATAACGGCTCATATACATAAAGGCACTGGCGAAAGCAAGAACCCATACACCAGGATTCCTCAACACGGCATGCTGTATTCTGGAAGTTTCCTTTCTCTTAGCCTCTCTCATCTCCTCGTTCTGCGTCTGAGCCACCATCTCGGCATCATATTCCTCCTTTGTCTTTTCCTTTGAAAGGACTTCTATCGGAGGCAATCCCTTGCTTTCAGGCGTGTCATGAAGCCATGACAAGACCAGGACAACCCCCAATGCGCCCGCCACTGCCGCGCCATAGAATCCCCATTGCCAGCCAAAAGCAGAAACCAGAACCCCGACGAACAAGAACGACAAGAACTCTCCAAAGTTATGACTGGCAGAGAAGAAACCGTAAAAAGTACCACGTATACTCAACGGATACCACCGGGACAACGAAATAATAGCCGGAGGAGCACCCATAGACTGCGCCCACCCGTTAAGTCCCCACATAATGGCAAAAACCACAAAAATGGTCGCATTGACCACTCCGGCGGAAACCGTCAGCACATTCGTCAGACCCAACATCAGATTAGCCAACGCAGAGACCACAAGTCCCGTTGCCATGAAACGAGTTATATTGGCATAATCCGCCAGAAATCCATTTACAAATTTCCCTATGGCATAAGCCCAAAACAGGCATAACCCTATTGTAC